>JACNLH010000109.1:11253-21088 GCA_014381585.1 Candidatus Sulfurimonas ponti | reverse complement strand
GCTGCTGCATGTACAGTTCTTTTAAATGAAGCGCCTGTGGTTGAATACATTAAATCAAATGTTGCTCTACTTGAAGCAATGGTGAAAGACGGTTATGAAGATGCTACAACTATTGAACGTCGTATCGGTAAAATGAAAGATTGGTTAGCGAATCCAACATTAATGAAACCAGATGCAGATGCAGAATATGCTGCGGTGATTGATATCGACCTTAACACTATCACTGAGCCGATTCTTGCTTGTCCAAATGATCCGGACAACGTTAAACTTCTGTCTGAAGTTGCTGGCACTCCTCTTGATGAAGTATTCTTAGGTTCATGTATGACTAATGTTGGTCACTATCGTGCAGCCGGTGAAGTTATGCGTGGTGAAGGTAAACATAAAGTTGAGAAATTCTGGATTGTTCCACCAACTCGTATGGATGAGCAACAACTGATTAACGAAGGTTACTATGAAGTTTATCAAGCTATTGAAGCAACTACAGAAGTTCCAGGTTGTTCATTATGTATGGGTAACCAAGCATCTGCTCGTGAAAATTCGACAGTGTTCTCAACTTCAACTCGTAACTTCAACAACCGTCTAGGTAAGGGTACTCAAGTGTTTCTTGGTTCTGCAGAATTAGCAGCAATGTGTGCTAAGCTTGGAAAAATTCCTACAGTTGAGGAATATATGGAAGTTGTACCTGCAAAACTTGCCGGTAAAGAAGATAAAGTGTATAAATACCTTAACTTCAACGAAATCAACAATTATGCACTTGAACCACGTGATATTGCTGAAAATAAATACGGCGTAACTGTTAAGCCGGTATAATTAAAGACTTAAATAGCAACGCACAAGCTGCGTTGCTTCTTTCGTCGGATACTAAAGCATTCTTCCTCTTAAAATAAACACAATCAAAATGTATTAATCTCCAATCACATCGTATTCCACTGGATAATCTGCTATAAAAACCTTTTCATCTATTTTGATGTTTTGTTTTTGATTTTTAAAGAGAATGAAAACATTATTTTCAAATTCATCTTTATATGAGATAGACTTTATCAATGTTTTTTCAGTTTTTATAATAAATTTTGCATTTTTGAAATGAGCCTCATACGTATCATCTGCAACTTTTTTTGCATTTTTAATCATCATAAAAAAATCAAAACTTGATTCAACTCTTTTTAAAATAACCTGTTCAATCTCAGGTTCCACGATTGTCACTCGAAATCTATCTAAGTAAACATCTTTTTTAACTGGTGCCAAGTAATTCCAAACAGCATTTTGCGGTTTTTGTGCACGTACGTAACCATCGTAATGTAATGTGGTGTTCCTGTCATCGGTGACCTTTTGCGTGAAGCCTGCCTCAAAAGAATGTATATCAATCAAAGATGCAAAGCTCAAAGTGGAACAAAAAATCGGTATCAATAATCGTTTCATTTATATCCTTTAGAGCTAAATTATAACAGATATAGTATTTACATATTAATTAATATATACATAGAATCAAGATATTTAAATACATTATCTAAATTGTAACCTATAGTGTGGTAAAATAAGAGCAATTTAATGACTATTGAAATGCGATAGTTTAATATAAGGTATGAAATTGGTACAAACATTATTTGGTAAAGTATTTGGAACTGCTAACGATAGAGAAATAAAAAAGTATTTAAAACGCGTGAAAAATATAAATGATTTAGAGTCAAAATATGAGCCACTTAGTGATGATGAATTAAAAGCTGAGTTTAATAAACTAAGAGAAAGTGTTAAATCTGAAGAAAAAACTTTAGACGATGTTCTTATAGAATCTTTTGCAATAACAAGAGAAGCAAGTAAAAGAGTTTTAAATATGAGACACTTTGATGTGCAGCTTATGGGTGGTATGGTTCTTCATGAAGGAAGAATTGCAGAGATGAAAACAGGTGAAGGAAAAACACTTGTGGCAACACTTGCGATTGTTTTAAATGCTATGGAGGGTAAAGGTGTGCATTTGGTGACTGTGAATGACTATCTAGCAACGCGGGATGCAACTGAAATGGGTGTGCTGTACAACTTCTTGGGTTATTCGGTTGGCACTATACTTGAAGATATTGATGATGATGCAATGAAAAAAGCGGCATATGATTGTGATATCACATACGGAACAAACAATCAATTCGGGTTTGACTATCTTAGAGACAATATGAGCTATTCTCTTGAGTCTATGGCTCAGAGATCTCATTCTTTTGTGATTGTGGATGAAGTGGATTCTATTTTAATTGATGAAGCTAGAACACCGCTTATTATTTCCGGTCCGACAAACAGAAGTATGCAAGATTATTCAGACGCAAACGCTATTGCCTTAAAGATGACAAAAGACGATCACTTCACAGTGGATGAAAAAGACAGAGTTGTTTTAATCACAGAAGAAGGTATCACCAAGGCTGAAGAGCTGTTTAAAGTTGAAAATCTTTATAGTGCAGAAAATGCATCTCTTCCTCACGCACTTGATCAAGCATTAAAGGCAAATTACCTTTTTGAAAAAGATGTTGATTATGTTGTGAATAACGGTGAAGTGGTTATTGTTGATGAGTTCACAGGCCGTTTAAGTGAAGGGCGCCGTTTTTCTGAGGGTCTGCACCAGGCGCTCGAAGCAAAAGAGGGTGTGGAAGTTAAAGAAGAAACACAAACTCTTGCTGACATCACATTTCAAAATTACTTTAGAATGTACGATAAACTTGCAGGAATGACAGGTACGGCAGAGACAGAAGCTTCGGAATTTGCTCAGATTTATAATTTAGATGTTGTTTCCATCCCGACAAATATACCGATTACACGAAAAGATTTAAATGACCTTATTTATAAAACAGAAAAAGAAAAATTTGATGCAGTTATAGAGACTATCAAAAAACTTTCTAAAACAGGTCAGCCTGTCCTTATAGGAACAGCTTCAATTGAAAAATCTGAACTTTTACATTCAGTGCTTAAAAAAGAGAAGATTGCGCACACTGTTTTAAATGCAAAGAACCACGCACAAGAAAGTGAAATTATTAAATCAGCAGGGAGTAAAGGTGCTGTCACAATTGCAACCAATATGGCTGGGCGCGGTGTTGATATAAAAGTGAGTGATGAAGTCAAGGCACTCGGCGGCTTATACATCATCGGTACAGAAAGACATGAAAACCGTCGTATTGACAATCAGCTTCGTGGACGTTCAGGGCGTCAGGGCGACGCAGGAACAACACAGTTTTATCTCTCTTTGGAGGATAATCTTTTACGTATATTCGGTTCGGATAAAATCAAATCCATCATGGAGAGACTCGGTGTTGAAGATGGTGAATATATAGAATCAAAAATGGTTACACGTGCTGTTGAAAAAGCACAAATGAAAATAGAAAACATGCACTATGAAGGACGTAAGCAAATTGTAGAGTATGATGATGTTGCGAATGAGCAAAGAAAAATTGTATATCGATTTAGAAATCAGCTTTTAAGCAAAGAGTATGATATAGCTGCAAAAATAAACGAAATTAGAGACGAATACATAGTGCATATACTATTGAGGTCAGATATTTTTGAAGGTGGCGCGAGAGAAGATTTTAATCTTAAAAAACTTTCAGAAACTTTAAAAGAAGAGATTAATTTTGATTTAGACACTGAAAAATTAAGCGAATTGGATTATGACGAATTGCTTCATACTCTTATAGAAACTGTGAAAAAATCTTATGATGAAAAAATGTCTGTTTTAAATGATGAGATTAGAGTCGAAATTGAAAAAGAGTTCTATCTTAAAGAGTTGGATTCAGCTTGGCGTGAACATTTATATGCGATGGACAGTATGAAAACGGGTATCAGACTTCGTGCATATAATCAAAAAGATCCATTAGTTGAATATAAAAAAGAGAGTTATAATCTTTTTGGTGAACTCATTAGTGATATTAAATTCAATACGATTAAAACACTTCAAATAATCCAGTTTAAAACAGAAACTGCAGAAGAAGAAGCAGCAAGAATAGCAGAGCAAATTGCACAACAGCAACGTTTTGCAGAGTCCCAAAGACAATTGAATCTATCTTCTACAGAGGAAGTGAAAAGTGAGAAAAAAATAGCTCGAAATGATCCTTGCCCATGTGGAAGTGGAAAAAAATATAAACAATGCTGCGGAACAAGCGGTCCCAAAAAAGGTGCTTTCGCTTCTTGAATAAAAGTATAATTCCTTATCTTACAAAAAGATTTTTAAGATTTGACAATGAACAACCATTTATATTTTTATCGGCCTTATTGGCATTCTTAGGAATTTCTTTAGGCGTAATGGTTCTTTTAGTCGCAATGGCCCTTATGAATGGTTTTGACAATGAGTTTAGAAAAAAATTGACTATTATGAATTACCCTTTAACTATTGTGCCAAAGTTTTATGGAGCAGTTAATGATGATCTTCTCATGGACTTAGAATCAAAGTTTCCTCATCTTCGTTTCAGCCCCTATGTTCAGTCTTCTATTATGGTTAGAAGCGGTTCAAAACTTGAAGGCGGTTATCTCTTTGGTGTCAACTTTAAAGATGAAGTTGAAGTTAACAGTGTTTTAAAAGAAGCGGTAGGCTCTAGTGAAATTCCAAAATTCAATGTGATAGTCGGTAAAACTCTTAAAGATGATTTTGATATTTTTATCGGTGATAGATTGATGTATGTATTCACTAAGCTAGAGCCGGGCGGCTTATCAGTGACACCAAAAATAAAAAGATTTAAAATAAAAGGTGTCTTTGATTCTGGATTGACAGCTTACGATAAAGCATATAGCTATACAACACTCGCGTCACTTCAAGCAATGATGCACATGCCTTCAACGCAATATGATGGTATACATATTTATTCAGATACTCCGCATAGTGATATTTTAAAAATAAAAGATGTTTTACCTGTGGGTGCAAGCATAAAAGGTTGGTGGGAAGATAATGTGAATTTCTTTGCTGCACTTGAACTTGAGAAAGCTTCTTTATTTATAGTCTTAATGCTGATAATATTGATTGCGTCAATAAACATAATATCTTCATTACTGATGACAGTGATGAACCGTAGAGGCGAAATAGCCTTGTTGTTAGCGCTTGGCACCACTAAGCTTGAGATTAAAAAAACATTTTTGTATCTTGGTGTGGCTATCGGTATTGGCGGAATTATCGCCGGTGTGCTATTGGGCATGAGCACCATATGGGTATTGGGAACGTTTGAAATCATATCTTTACCTAAGGATGTTTACCCTACATCAACACTTCCTTTAGACTTAAGCTTAAAAGACTTTATTTTAATTGTAGTGGGGGCTTTTGGGATTGTTATAGCATCTTCATATTATCCCGCTAAAAAAGCAAGTGAAGTTGATGTGCTGACTGTGCTTAGAAATGAGTAGCAGAGCTATTTTTCTTTTGTAGTGTTTTTGTCAATCGATTCGAGCAGATAAAAGGGAAGAGTGATTGTGCGAAGTAAAATATTTAAAGGTGCAATAGCTATGTCTTTAGCGATTTTTGATTTAATGTCAGGATTATTGAGCGCACCCGTTATCTTAAGACCGGTGGACACAGAGTCATCATGCATAAGTATATAACCCACAAGAGGCACCTTAGAAACAGTGCTTCCAAGATCTGTCTTGAGGTTTAAATCCAAATCAATAGTGTTGTGCAGAATACTTGCTGTCCCTTGACCGAGTATGTTCAGTTCGGCAGAGTCTAAAAAGATATCACTGATATGAAAAACATCATCTTTAGATTTAAACTTCATGTATGCGTTTTTCACGTGAAGACCTGACCTGCTGTAGCTAGGTGTGGAAAATGTCACGAGGGCAGGGACAGTGTTTATAAATGCCAATATATTGTTTAAAAGCTTATACTCAAGCAAGATTGTGTTGTTCATGGTGAATAATCCATCATACTGATTAGGGGTTCCGCTAATTGTAAATTTAAAAGTTCCATTTTTAAATTTTGAAAGAGCAAATAAGTTTTCCATGAATACATCGTTGAATTTGTCACCTTCAATATGAAAAACACCATTTTTAAACTTTAGGTTAGCTATTCCCTCTTTGTGTTTCAATGTCGCTTTGAGGAGCTTATGCGAATAGGAAAGGTTTATTTTTTGGGATAAGACATGACGGGTTGGGCTGATAAAAAGGTATGTATTGTCTGCTTTTAATAATACGTTTGCAGAACTATAGTTTTTCAAATCTCCATTTTTTGCATTAACGATATCAGCAATCGCATTCATGTTGATACCTATATCTTTAGTATGAACAAAGACATCATTGTCTATTAATACTTTTACATGATCATTTACGACAAAGGAAATAATATCTGTTTTCGTATCCACTTCCCCGGTTATAGTGTATTTATCCAGTGGGACATTATCTACAACCATCACCTTGTTTGCAGAATAAAGAGTTGCATCTATTTTAATGTTACTATCAGAAACATTTTTAATAATGGACACAGTTCCTTTTGTGAGGTCATATTTTTGTAAAAGGGCTGAGTTTCTGGCCAGTCTTAATGCAGAATTGAGAGCCAACTTCCATCCTTCCTCGTTGTATACAAATGACATCTCTAAGTCAGTTGAAGATATATGCAGATCATTTTCTTTTTTGGATATGTCAAAGTTTGTATCATAGCTCTCCATATAAAGCGTGCCAAGTGCTTTTGTTTTGATTCTTAACCTGTTTGTCCGGACTTCACCTTTATTGTTTTTTAGTGAATAGGTGGAAGATAATTTAGCTTTTACAACTTCACCTATATTGATATAAGTTTCATCCATCTCTAATATATCATTTTTAAGTGAAACCGTAGTCTCATTAATGAAAGAATCGATATCTCTGACTTTAAAATGTAAGCGTTCCTTAGTGCTAATGAAAAGGTTCTCATCATATTTAATATATATAGTGGGTCTTTTAGATTCTAAAAGTGAGATATTATCTATATTGGACTTAACTAAACTGGCATTGAAGTCATAGACCATTGTCTCCAAGTTAACTGTGCCACGTACATCAGCTATCCCTATATTTGGTGAAGTGAGCTGTACTTTAGGGATAGAAAGTGTTTGGGCGTGGATATCAAATGGTATTTTAATTTTTTGTGCACTTATTAGATGATTTTTAAAACTCCATAAAGAAGGGTTGATTTCTATGTGATCGTTATTTGGCTCAAGTATATATCGTGCTTTGAGTTTTGGCATAGTCAGATGCAGGTTTAGCTTATTGAAATCAATCGCAGTTATATCTAAGTTTATAAGACCTCTAGAAGTATTTGCATTATATTTCACATTCACTTCGCTTGTGACAATCTCTTTGTATTTGGCAATCATATTGTCGATTGAGATATCATAATTATTAAGTGAAATGTGAGCATTAGAAACATCAATCTGATTGTTTTTATATGTGAAGTTTGCTTTATCTGTAAAAAACTTCCCCCTTGCAGAAACAGCAATAGTGCGTAAGTTCACATTGATAGCTAGGTCAACATTGGTTGCACCGCTATTTTGTAAAAAAGGCACTTTGATTTTATATTGATTGAGTATTGTCAATGTGTCTTCATCCAACTGTCCATCAAACAAGAGTTGAACTGTTAATAATTCCTCTTTAGTGGTGAAGTCTATTTTGATCCAACTATCTTTCAATTTAGATTTATATGTATGTGCTTGTCTTGGATAAATATAAAGTTTTCCATTTTTGAAAATAACATCAGTTGATTTTGTATGAATGGCATCAAGATTTGGGTTGTATTTATATTTTAAATTATTTCCCACAGCATGCACATATATATTTTTATATGCATCACTTAAATCTTTTATGGAGGCCCGGCCATGTAAGCTTTTTATAGAAACAGAAGAAAATGTTATAGCCTTATCCGTCCAATAATCCAGGGCAGAATCAAGTTCAAAAAGACCTATAACATAAGAAATATTTTTGATTTCTTTATCTGAATCAATTTTATAAAAAATATTTGCCTCATTAACAAAGCTAAAAAGTTTAAGTTGCATTTCATCATGGATGTTTATATTTAACTTAGTCGAAGCAGTATGCTTGTCAATATCGAGAATAATATTTCCATCAATGGTGATATCCCGTATGTAATCTTTGAACCTATTCACTTTAATGTTAATGAATTCTTCTTCAAAGAAAATAGAACCATTTATCACTAAATCATTTGATTTAGCGTTAAAATAGCCATCTCCGCCACGAACATATTTAAAAGAGGCTTGAATATTGTTGTATGAAATTTTTTGGATATTCACTTTTTCAAATATATTATAGTAGTTTTCAAATTTTGAAAACTCTTTAGATATTCTTTTTAAATCCAGTGCAGTGTCTGAACTTTCTTTGTTCTTGTCTATTTTAATTTCTTCTATAGATATATCTAAACTTTCATTCCATTTAATGTATAATTGATTTATCTTAAGTTTTGGTATGGATATATTTTCTATGTATAATCCGTTTTGCAGAACAATAAATACGATAGATAATGTGAGAAATATGAAAATTAAAAAACTAGTGATAATGAAGTATATTGCTGAAATGGTGCTAATAATTCTTTTATCGTTCATGTACTACCTAAATAAGCCAATGAAAACCTCAAATGTAGTCTATATACCTCAAGGTTCTATTAATCAGATTATAACACAATTGAAATCTAAAAAATACAATGTTTGTAAACTTGATTCGTTCTTGTTAAGACTTATAGGTTCTCCTCAAAGCGGATGGATAAATATGCAAAGCACCTATCTGACAAAAGCAGATTTTTTATATAAATTAACCCGTGCAAAAGCGGCTTTACAAGATATAACACTTATTCCTGGAGAAACAACTTATATATTTTTAAATCAACTTTCTGAGAAACTCGGTTTGGATCGTGATAAGTTAGAAGCAGAGTATTATAAATACGCAAAATACAAAGAGGGAAATTTTGTACCAGAGACGTATAAAATCCCTATTGGAATTACAGAAAAAGAATTGATAATTCTTCTTTTACGTAAGTCATCCCAAGAAATGAAGGCAATGTCGAATAAAATATTCGGTTTGTATGATGAGGATAAATGGTTTCAATATGTAGCAATCGCATCTGTTATACAAAAGGAATCTGCAAATGTACAAGAGATGCCCATAGTGAGTTCTGTCATTTACAATAGAATTAAAAAAGGTATGAAACTGCAAATGGATGGCACTCTCAATTATGGGAAATACTCACACTTAAAGGTGACACCTAAGCGTATAAGGGAAGATAAGTCTGTTTTTAACACTTATATACATAAGGGGATTCCAGAAATCCCAGTTTGCAATGTTAGTTTTGATGCTTTACGTGCAGCTATCTTTCCAGCAAAATCAGACTATTTATATTTTATGAAATCAAAAAACGGCACACATGATTTTTCACGTTACTATTCTACACACTTAGATAACATTCGTCGTGCTACGAAATGAAACAAAATTTAAATATGGATAAATCTTGAGCGTCCAGCGGTGAATGTTTTCTATCTTATTGTATTATGAGAACGTAAATTACACCTATCAACTGATAGCTGTGTAAAAATATAATATTTGAGGATACACAATGTCAAAAATCATTTGGTCAAAAATCGACGAAGCTCCGGCTTTAGCAACTTATTCTTTATTACCTATCGTTAATGCTTTCACTAAAGCAGCAGGTGTTGAAGTGGTAACTAGTGATATTTCACTGGCTGGTAGAGTTTTAGCTGCGATGGGTCTTGCAGAAGATGAACTTTCAAAACTAGGTGAAGTTGTTCTTCAAGAAGATGGAAACATCATTAAACTTCCAAACATTTCTGCTTCTGTTGGTCAACTTAAAGATTGTATTGCTGAACTTCAAGGTCAAGGTTATGATATTCCT
>JACNLH010000109.1:8789-10333 GCA_014381585.1 Candidatus Sulfurimonas ponti | reverse complement strand
CTATGGGTACAATGCAAAATATCGGTCTTATGGCTCAAAAAGCTGAAGAATATGGCTCTCACCCAACAACTTTTGAACTTGCAGAAGCTGGTACTGTTACAGTGACTGGCGAAGATGGTGTTCTAATGAGTTTTGAATGTGAAGCTGGTGATATTTGGAGAATGTCTCGCACTAAAGATATTCCAATCAAAGACTGGGTTCGTTTAACAGTTGAGAGAACAAGAATTGAAAATGTTCCTGCAGTTTTCTGGTTAGATGAAAACCGTGCTCATGATGTTGAAGTTAAGAAAAAAGTGGACGCTTACCTTAAAGACCATGATACATCCGGTTTAGATATTCAGTTCATGAACGTAACTAACGCAACGCGTTTTACAAATGCCCGTGTACGTGAAGGTAAAATGACTATTGCTGTGACAGGTAACGTTCTTCGTGATCACCTTACTGACATGTACCCGATTTTAGAGCTTGGAACGTCTGCAAAAATGCTTTCAATTGTTCCATTGTTAGCTGGTGGTGGTCTTTATGAGACTGGTGCCGGTGGTTCTGCTCCTAAGCACGTTGATCAATTCTTAGCTGAAGGTCACCTTCGTTGGGATTCTTTAGGTGAGTTCTTAGCACTGGCTGAGTCTTTACGTTTTATAGGTCAAAAAAATAACGATTCTAAACTTGCTGCATTAACTGCTGCTTTAGATGTTGCTAATGACGGTTATCTTGATAACAACAAAGAACCAGGAAGAAAAGTCGGTCAACCAGACAACAAAGCTTCTCACTTTTTCGTAGCACAATACTGGGCTAAAGCACTTGCTGAAGGTGATAATGCTGAACTTGCAGCTAAATTTGCTCCTGTGGCTAAAGAACTTACTGAAAAAGAAGATACAATTATCACTGAGCTTCTTGCTGTAGAGGGTAAAGCTCAAGATGTTGGTGGTTACTTCCACCCAGATGATGCAAAAGCTGAAAAAGCTATGCGTCCTTCTGCTACATTGAATGCAATTATCGACGCTATATAAACACTATATAATATCCATTGATTTTCCATGTATTATTACATGGAAAATTCTAACTTTTTGTTTTTAGCTAAAGTACTTTTTAGCTAAAAATAAAAAGCTAGCAATAGTTAAAAGGAAGTAAATGGCGAGTAAAGTAACAGTCATTGGAACAGGAAATTTTGGATCTACGGTGGCGTTTATATTGGCTATGCGTGGTTCGTGTCATGAAGTTGTTCTTCGTGGTAGAAATATTGATATAGCTAAAGGTAAGGCATTGGATATGTCTCAAGCTGCAAATGCTGCAAGAGAACATACAATCGTTAGAGCTGCTGAAAAACCAGAAGATATTGCTAAAAGTGAAATAGTTGTTATCACTGCAGGAGCTCCAAGATCCCCAGGTATGAGTAGGGATGACTTACTGATTAAAAATGCTGAAATAGTAAAAGGCTACGCTTTGGAGATAAAAAAATATGCTCCAAAAGCAATTGTTGTTGTTGTAAGCAATCCTTTGGATGTTATGACTTACATTGTACATAAATACACAGGTTTTCCTAG
>JACNLH010000109.1:0-8220 GCA_014381585.1 Candidatus Sulfurimonas ponti | reverse complement strand
ACTAAATTTTTTGAAGATTGCGGGGAACAGTGATGATAAATAGAAAAGTTGGGATTGTCGGTGCCGGTGCAGTCGGTGCAAGTGCAGCATATGCTTTAACGCTTATGGGAACATGTAAAGAGATTGTTCTTTTTGATGTGGCTCCAGGTGTAGCTCAAGGAAAGGCTATTGATAT
The DNA here is from genome assembly GCA_014381585.1 of Candidatus Sulfurimonas ponti. Taxonomy (GTDB): domain Bacteria; phylum Campylobacterota; class Campylobacteria; order Campylobacterales; family Sulfurimonadaceae; genus Sulfurimonas; species Sulfurimonas ponti. The sequence continues at coordinate 8,045 of JACNLH010000109.1, read as the reverse complement.
TGCTCAAGCTGGATATTATGCACCCCAAGACACTATTGTCACACATGCAGATGCTGCCAGTGATATGAAAGATTGTGATATTGTTGTTATCACTGCCGGAGTTCCAAGGAAACCGGGTATGACAAGAGCGGATCTTTTAATGATCAACGCGAAAATCATGAAAGATGTTGTTGGAAATATTGTTGAAAATTCACCAAATGCAATCATCATCTGCGTTTCTAATCCATTGGATGTGATGACATATGCTATTCATAAAATCACAGGCTGGGATAGAAACAGAATTATCGGTATGGCTGGAGCGCTTGATGGCTCACGTATGGCATATCAAATTTCAAAACTTACGGGAATGAGTAAGCGTCAAACCGGTAGTTTGGTGATTGGTGATCATGGCGAACATATGATTCCTCTGCCAGCTAAAGTTTCAGTGGGCGATATACCTTTAAATGAATTAATATCAAAAGAAGATATGGAAGGTATTATCGAAAGAACCAGATTTGGCGGAGCTGAGATAGTGAAGCATTTAGGCACTTCTGGATACTATGGACCGGGACGTGCGATTGCTCATATGGTTGAGGCTATACTTAATGACACCCAGACTGTCGTGTCATCATCTGTTCTTTTGAATGGCGAATATGGTTTTTCTAATGTTACTGTCGGTGTTCCTGCGGTGCTTGGAAAAAATGGTGTTGAAAAAATAATTGAATTGGATTTAGATGAAGAAACTAAAGCAAAGTTTAAAATCTCTGTAGATTCTATTCAAAGTGGAATAGATATTTTAAATGAGAATAATTTTTTTAAAGGAGAATAATTATGAATACACGTATAGAAAAAGACACAATGGGTGATATTGAAGTTCCTGTAGATGCGTATTGGGCTGCACAAACCCAAAGAAGTATCCAGAACTTTGCTATCGGTGAAGAGACTATGCCATATGAAATCACAAGAGGATTTTCTTATTTAAAAAAAGCGGCTGCTTTAGTTAATTGTGATTTAGGAAAACTCGATGCTGATAAAGCCAATGCGATTGCTGCTGCTGCTGATGATATGCTTGCGGGAAAATTAGATGGAAATTATCCACTTGTTGTGTGGCAAACAGGTTCTGGAACACAATCGAACATGAATAATAATGAAGTTCTTGCCAACCGTGCCACAGAAATTCTCGGTGGAGACTTTAGAAAAGAAAAGCTTGTTCATCCAAATGATGATGTAAACAAATCACAAAGCTCAAACGATACATATCCCACAGCGCTTCATATCGCAGCCGTGATTGCAGTTGAAGAAAGTGTTCTTCCCGCAATTCAAAAACTAAAAGCCACATTGGCAGAAAAGTCAGCTAAATTTGAATCAGTTGTTAAAATAGGACGTACTCACCTTCAAGACGCCACTCCTTTAACACTTGGGCAAGAGATTAGCGGTTGGGTTGAAATGCTTAACAAATGTGAAAAGATGGCAAAAGATTCTCTTGAAGCTGTTCGTGAATTAGCTCTTGGTGGAACTGCTGTTGGAACCGGTCTTAATGCTCACCCGGAGATGGGAGAGAGAGTTGCGAAAAAAATCAGTGAATTGACGGGTCATGATTTTATCACTGCTCCAAATAAATTTCATGCACTCACCTCACATGATGCACTTGTGTATTCTCATGGCGCGCTTAAAGCATTGGCAGCTGATATGATGAAAATAGCAAATGATGTGAGATGGTTGGCATCAGGTCCTCGCTGTGGAATCGGTGAACTTGAGATTCCTGCAAATGAGCCAGGATCTTCAATTATGCCAGGAAAAGTGAACCCTACTCAAGCTGAAGCCGTAACCATGGTTACATGTCAGGTTTTTGGAAATGATGTGTCAATTTCTATGGGTGCATCTCAAGGAAACTTTGAATTAAATGTTTTTAAACCGGTCATCGCGTATAATTATTTACAATCATGTAGATTATTAGCAGATTCTATTGTTTCTTTTAATGATCATTGTGCTGAGGGTCTAGAGCCAGTCACTGATAAAATAGATTTTTATTTACATAATTCACTTATGCTTGTAACTGCTTTAAATCCATATATCGGCTATGATAATGCGGCAAAAATTGCTAAAACAGCACATGCCAATAAGTCTACTTTGAAAGAGACAGCTATTGATTTAGGTTTATTGACAGCCGAAGAATTTGATAAATATGTAGTGCCAGAGGATATGATTGCACCAAAAGCATAAAAGCTAAGGTGAAATCACACATTGTAATTTAAAAATAAGGAGAATAAATGAATATACATGAATATCAAGCAAAACAAATTTTTGCTAAATACAATATACCGACACCAAAAGGTATAATGGTTGAGAGTGTAAAAGCTGCTGTTACAGCTGCAGAAGAGTTAGGTGGTCCGGTATGGGTTGTTAAAGCTCAGATACATGCTGGTGGTCGTGGTCTTGGTGGCGGTGTTAAACTTGCTAAGAGTCTTGATGAAGTTGAAACTTTAGCAAATGAAATTCTAGGTATGACTTTGGTCACTCACCAAACGACTGCTGAAGGTAAATTAGTTCAAAAGCTTTATGTAGAAGACGGTGCTGACATTCAAGATGAATTATACCTTTCTGTTGTTTTAGACAGAAAATCAGAAATGCCTTTAATTATGGCATCCACTGAGGGTGGAATGGATATTGAAACTGTTGCTGAAAACACTCCGGAAAAAATTATAACAATTCCTGTTGATCCAGCTATTGGTTTTCAAGGTTTTCATGGTCGTCAACTTGCTTTTGGTTTAGGTATTACAGACAAGATTGAACAAAAAAATATTATCAAGTTTGCAGAAAAACTTTTCAGACTGTATATGGATAATGATGCAGAGATGATTGAAATCAATCCTCTTGTTAAAACTGGTAATGGTGTGTTTCTTGCACTTGATGGAAAAATGGGATTTGACAACTCAGCTCTTGGACGTCAACCAGAAATTGCTGCAATGCGAGATTTAACAGAAGAAGATGCTGATGAAGTGGAAGCTGCAAAATATGGTCTTTCTTATGTGGCTTTAGATGGTGAAATCGGTTGTATGGTGAATGGTGCCGGTCTTGCTATGGGTACTATGGATACGATTAATCATATGGGTGGAACTCCTGCAAACTTTTTAGATGTTGGTGGTTCTGCAAATGCTGAGACAGTTGCTAAAGGTTTTGAGATTATTCTTAAAAATCCAAATGTAAAAGCTATTTTTGTAAATATATTTGGTGGAATTGTTCGTTGTGATCGTATCGCTAACGGTATTATTGAAGCTACAAAAATCACTGATGTCAATGTTCCGGTTATTGTTCGTTTAGATGGAACAAATGCTCCAGAAGCTGCGGAAATTTTAAAGAATGCAAATATTGCCAACTTGATTGTCGGTGATGACTTAGGTGATGGTGCTGCAAAAGCAGTTGCTGCGGCGAAAGGAGAATAATTAATGTCAATTTTAGTAAATAAAGATACAAAAGTAATCGTTCAAGGTTTTACAGGTAAAGAAGGTTCTTTCCACGCTGAGCAATGTCTTGCCTACGGAACAAAGATTGTTGGCGGTGTCACACCGGGTAAAGGCGGTCAAGAACATTTAGGTCAACCGGTTTTTAATACAGTTGCTGATGCTGTCAAAACTACAGGTGCCACTGTTTCTATGATTTTTGTTCCACCTGCTTTTGTTGGTGATGCTGTAATGGAAGCTGCTGAAGCTGGGATTGAACTTGCTGTGATTATCACAGAAGGCGCTCCAGTTAAAGATATGCAAATGGCAAAAGCTCATGCCACTAAACATGGTATGAAAACACTTGGGCCAAACTGTCCTGGTATTATAACTGCTGAAGAGTGTAAAATTGGAATTATGCCTGGTATGATTTTCAAAAAAGGTAATGTCGGTCTTATCTCAAAGAGCGGTACATTAACTTATGAAGGTGCTAACCAAGTTGTTAAAGAAGGCTATGGAATCACAACTGCAGTTGGTATCGGCGGAGATCCAATTATCGGTCTTTCATACAACCAACTTCTACCAATGTTTGAAGCTGATCCCGAGACTGAATGTATCGTTATGATTGGTGAAATTGGTGGAGATCTTGAAATTCAAGCTGCTAAACTAATCAAAGAGCAAATCACTAAGCCGGTTGTTGCTTTTATTGCAGGTCAAACTGCACCTAAAGGTAAAACTATGGGTCATGCCGGTGCAATTGTTTCTGGTTCTGCCGGAACAGCTGCTGAAAAAATGGCAGCTCTTGAAGCTGCTGGTGTAACAGTTGTTGTTTCTCCTGCAGAAATTGGTAAAGCAGTGACTATAGCATTATCTAAATTATCTAAATAATTTAAAAAGCCCTAGAGTAGGGCTTTTTATTTTCTTGTATTATCCGCACATAAATTTCTCTCTTATTTAATAATAAACTTCGTGATTTTTTTAAAAAATTATCTTTGATAATGAAATATTTTCAATAGATTTAAATATTAAATAGTATCAATTTTTGAATCTTTTCTTGATATAGAAAAAAACATATTAGTTAATATCTAAATCAAGCTTTAATATTATAAAATATTAAAGCTTGATACTGTCCCAAAAAAAATCCACATGTTTTTCAAACTGGGTTGAAAGTGTATTTGTAGATAAGGAATCAAATCGTAAAAGAGTTATTTGAAGTCTTATATAAAATAGGGTGGATAAAAATTCATAAGAGATAATCATTGGATCGCCAGAACGCACCAAATCATTCTGCATCATTATGAAAAAGCCCTCAGAAAGTATTTTAATATTTTTATCGTGAAAATCATGCATAAACTGCTCTCTAAGCTCTTTGTTTTGCAGCAGCTCTATCAAGAGTATTCTAAACATACTTTCATTGTCTTTATCGAAGGATAGAAGCTTGTATTGCATCGCATATTTTTTCAAAAAAGGTTTTCCTTTTAAGGCTTGTTCTTGTATTTCATTGCTATTAAAAGAGAAGGGTGAAGCAAAGATATCTTTTGCCACACTGAGAAAGATTTCTTCTTTATTTTTAAAGTGGTTATATAAAGCACTCTCTCTAATACCTACTTTTGCAGCTATTTTTCGCACACTGGCACCCTTATAACCAAGTTCAGAGAACAAAGATTTAGATTCTTTGAGTATTTTTGTTTTTGTATCATTCATTTATTAAACCTCGTAAAATAGGGTGTTCTAAAGATAAGTGAACACTTGTTAATGTTTATGTAATTATATATGAACAAGTGTTAATATCAGCTTAGATTGTTGTGAACACTTGTTCATTTCATTATTTCAAAAGTGAACAAGTGTTAACTATAGAAAGAACACTTGTTCATAAAGTGAATATTTTATATAAAGGAATTATTGAGTAGAATTTCACAGGTATAACAGATAGTGACTTGAGTAATCAAGAGGAAAGTCCGAGCTGCTGTAAGACAGTGTTCCATTTAACGAATGGCCGTAGTGATGCGAGGGAAAGTGCAACAGAGATTAGACTGCTATAAGTAATTATAGTAACGGTGAAAAGGTGGAGTAAGAGCCCACCAGTTTCTATAGTAATATAGAGAGCTTGTAAACCCAACATGGCAGCAAGAAACAGATGGTCAGCGTCTTACAATGCTACTGTTTCGCTAGAGGCATGACGTAAGTTATGCAGTAGATTAATACTATCAAAACAAAACTCGGCTTACGTTATACCTAACTTTATTTTAATACTTATTTATAGGGCTTAAGAGCCTTTTTTATTTTTTATTGTGTCGCTATTGTGTCTCAAACAATTATTCAACAATGAAAAATGAACTCCCAAATCAACGTTTTTAGCTTCAATAACACTCCAGATGTACGTATTTTTGGAAACACTTTTGATATTGAAATATATTAAATATTCTTTAATATGAAGTATTACACTTGGATATTTTTTAGCATTCAATGTTGCTATGAATGCGCGGTTAATAATGTTGTTATAAAATAAAAAATGGCAATGACAAGATCTGAAAATATGTCCCGTATAAAGGGCAGAGACACATCAATCGAAATCAAACTTCGAAAAGCTTTGTGGAGCAGGGGTGTCAGGTATAGAAAAACATGCAAGGGTGTATACGGCACACCGGATATATGTTTTAAAACTAAGAAGATAGCCATATTTTGTGACAGTGAATTTTGGCATGGCAAGTTATATTTACAAAAGAAAAAAGTGCCAAAAGCAAATACAGAATACTGGGTTGAAAAATTTAAAAGAAATATAGCCAGAGATCAAGAAGTGAATGCAAAGTTGAAAGCTGAGGGCTGGACTGTTTTAAGATTCTGGGAAAGTGAAATAAACAAAGATATTGAAACTTGTGTTCTAAAGATATTGGTTGAATTGAAGAGGCGTACCTTAGATGAGATTTAACTTGGCAACTCTTAAAGTGATTTTAATTGGATTGCTTTGCATTTTTTTGACACTGTTTCTTCTCTTTGGCAGCTGGGTTATTTGGGAGCGAAACCGTGATTCACTTGCAGGTGTCGATTTTGATTCTGGTGAAGTTAAACTTTTAGATGACAGCATCTATAAGATCTCATTTGAAGAGCTTCCCGAACGAACATACCGTCATATTACATTAAGTACAGAATATATAGGCAATATTGAAGCATTTATCTCTGAGCCCAAGCTTATTCCAATTCAAGGGCTTCCTGTTGTTGTTATTATGGGTGGTCTTGAAGCGGATATAGATATTTTTAGACAGCTTCTTGATCCAGGCGAAAATATTTATGTCATCTTCAAATATCCGTACACACCTGAGTATTGGCATCAAGGCACACCGATAGTTGAGATTCCTGTGATTAGAAAGGCGATGTTACATGTGCCATCCCAAGCTCTTGTCTTGCATAAGTGGGTGTCTAATCAAACTTGGGCAGAAAAAAAACGTGTCACATTCACAGGTTTCAGTTTTGGTGCGATGTTTTTGCCAGCCATCTATCACTTGGCTGATAATCGTAATGAAGTTCTAAATCCTGGTATTATCGCATATGCCGGAGCGGATATTTCTGATCTTCTTTATACAAATATGGAAAAAATCACTTCACCATGGCGCTCGTTTCTGGCATGGCTTGGCGAAACAGCACTCTATGTAATAGAACCGGCACGTCATTCACCATATATGAATAATGAGTTTTTACTTATAAATGGGATGAGAGATCATCAAATCTCAATACACAGCTGGAAAAAGCTACACGAATCAATACCAAAACCAAAAACGATTATCATACTTGATGAGGGGCATATGCATCCTCGCAAACCGGAATTAACCGAAAAACTGGTCAAAATCAGTCAAAAGTGGTTGTTTGAAAGGGGATTAATCAATTGAAAAAAATTATGATACTTAGCGGTGCGGGACTTTCTGCGGAGAGCGGGGTGAATACTTTTAGAGATCAGGGCGGTCTTTGGGAAAAACATGATGTTATGAAGGTTTGCTCTACAAAAGGTTGGATTGAAGATAGAAAACTTGTGACTCAATTCTACAATGAACGTAGGCGTGAACTTGAGTTTAAAGAGCCTAACTATGCTCATAAAGCACTGGCACAACTTGAACATGATTATCGTGGGAGAATCATTCATTTGACTCAAAATATTGACAACCTGATGGAAAAAGCCGGTGCCAAAGATTTGATTCACCTGCACGGCACTTTAACTGACTTACGATGTGAAGCGTGCACAGAGACTTTCAGTGTTGCTTATGCAGCTCAAGAGGGCAAGGAACATTGCCCCTATTGCGGAAATAAAAGAGTTCGCCATAATGTCGTTATGTTTGGTGAATCAGCTCCAGAGTACAGTCATATATCTCAAGCTATACGGGAATGCACACTTTTTATTGCAATCGGTACAAGCGGCACTGTGATAGATATTGTGAATATTGCAAAAGAGTTTAAAAATACTGTTCTTATTGATCCTCAGCGTCAGAAGATTGAGAGTGTGTTTAGCCCTCATTCTTACATCGATGAATACTTTGAGCATTTTATTCAGAAAAAAGCCAGCGAAGCGATGGAAGATATGCTGCTGATTATCAAGGAACATATGAAAGGTCGCTTTTAAGGAGTATTTAGTTTTTT
>JACNLH010000086.1 GCA_014381585.1 Candidatus Sulfurimonas ponti | reverse complement strand
CATCATAGTTTATATCTATCTCAACTGCTTTATCTTTGTGTAAAACCTCACTTATCTTAGATACATTTCTTGCACCTAAAACGAAGTTCACATAAGGGGCTTTTTTGATAATTTCTTCACCGAGATGTGAAGCTGTGCAACCGCAAACACCGATCTTAGCACCTGGTTTTTTATGCTTGTTAAAGCCGCCAAGCTCACTGAATAGTTTATGAACAGGGCGTTCTCTCACGGAGCAAGTATTTATTAAAATCAAATCGGCTTCTTTAAAATCCGTAGTGGTTTCAAAGCCCTCTTTCTCATGCAACTCTGCAATCATATGTTCTGAATCACGAGAATTCATCGCACATCCAAGAGTCTCAATAAATAAAAGTTTGCTCAATGTATGACCCTCTTAGTTTACGATATGAACTTGGTACATATACTCATTATCAGCAAGACCGTATTTTACTTCACTCATGTAAAAGCTCTTCCCTTTTTCTTCAAAATATCCTTGAAGTTCTAATAAGTCTTTATGAGAATTATCTCTGTCAAAGTATAAAATAACACCATCTTCTTTTGCTAAAGTATTTTCAATTTTAGCTAACTCTGCTTTCTTTGGTTTTTGTTCTATCTCTGTTCTTGCGAATTTTAAATTCATTGTGTAGGTTTCCTATAATATAAAAGTTTTGGATTATACTTTAAATCTACTAAAAATCGCATTAAAGATGTTTTTATGCAAGATTGGATATACTACGTGCACTTCATGAGAAATCCCCTAAACATAATATTTATTTTTTTGTGAAACTACCTAATAAAGGCACTATAATGGAAAAAATACTTGATATTGCAGATGCAATCGCACATGAAAAAGGTCTTGAACCTGCAAAAGTTATTGAAGCTCTCAAAACTGCATTTGTACAAACTGCAAAAAGAGTTATAAATAAAGATTTTGCTTTTGAAGCACAAATCGATGAAAAAACAAAAGCTATTAATATTATTCAAACTATAACTGTCCTGGCTGATGACGATGAAGATTTATACACAGAAGAAGGGGATGTGAATCCGGCTTACATGTCTTTATCTGATGCAAAAGCATACGATGATCAAGTCGAAGTCGGTGATCAGCTTCAAGATGAACACAGCCTTGAAGATTACGGCAGAACCGGAGCTTCACAACTTCACCGTGAAATTGAGTTTCATATCCAAAGATTAGTCGAAGATGAACTCTTTAATAAATACAAATCAAAGGTGGGCACACTTGTTTCTGGTCGTGTCACACGTGTTGATGCGCAACAATCCACCTATATCGAAGTTGATGAAGTAAGAGCAGTCCTTCCTATGAAAAGTCGTATTAAAGGCGAATCTTTTGATGTTGGAGACCATATTAAAGCCGTTGTTCGCCGTGTGAACATGGACAAAGAAAATGGTATTCAGATAGAGCTTTCACGTACATCACCTAAGTTTTTAGAAGAGCTTTTAGCACTTGAAGTACCTGAAATTGCTGATGGAACTGTTATAGTTGAACGTTCAGCCCGTATCCCTGGAGAGCGTGCAAAAGTTGCACTTCTATCTACACATCCTCAAGTGGATGCAGTCGGTGCAACAGTTGGTGTGAAAGGTGTTCGTATAAATGCTGTTAGCGAAGAGCTTATTGGCGAAAACATAGACTGTATAGAATACACTTCTATTACAGAACTTTTTGTATCTCGAACTATGAGTCCTGCTATCATTTCACATGTTGAAATCATTCAAAATGAAGAAGGTGAAAATGAAAAAGTAATCGTCACTCTTCCAGCAGATCAAAAATCCAAAGCTATTGGAAAAAGCGGTATAAATATCCGTCTTGCTTCTATGCTTACCGGTATGAACATAGAGCTTGTTGAAACTGACAGCACTACAAACGAAGCAACCGGTGAAATAGAAGAAAGTAAAGATGGTGTTGATGCACTAGAGGCTTTATTTAATTAGTCCCACAAAGGAACAAGTCCCTTTGTTCCGCTTAGGCCGCTGTGGCCACTAAAGCTTGGCTCTTTCGAGCCAGATTTAATTATCTGCTATTTAAACTTTAATCTTCTTCAAGCTAACTTTTTTAACTTCTTTTCATATACGGATTTAATCTTAAAAGTATCAAATCGGCTATCATATTTCCGAGTAAGGTTAAAAATGATGTTATCATCAAAGTTCCCATGATGATCGGGTAGTCTCTTGATAAGGCACTCATAAAAAATAATTGCCCCATCCCTTCAATTCCAAAAATAGATTCTAAAATTACACTCCCTCCAATTAATCCAGGAAGAGATAATCCTAAAAGAGTGATAATAGGAGGCAGTAAGTTTGGAAAGATGTAATATCTTAAGAGTTTTGCCTTATCAAGTCCGCGAGAAAGTGCAAAATAATAATAATCGCTTTTTAATATCTCTAAAGTAAGAGATCGCACATATATAATCATACTTCCAAGCCCCACAAAAATCATAACTCCCACCGGTAAAATTAAATGCCAAGCCATATCCGTGTAATAGAACAGCCCCGTCTTTTCTTCTATAGAGTGTAATCCGGAAATCGGAAATAAATTTAAATTGACAGAGAAAAAGATGATAAAGAGCAATGCTAAATAAAAAGATGGCATTGAAAAAGAGACCAAAGAGATTTGACGAATGATATAGTCACTTTTTTGCTCATATGAAAGTGCTGCCTTCACTCCAAGATATAAAGAAATCGCAAAAACTGCTATAAGTGCTGTTATATTCATAATCAAAGTGACAGGAAGACGCTTAAGTATCTCCGAACTCACATCCTGACCGGAGACAAAGGAGATTCCAAAATTCAGCGTGGCAATGTTTTTCACCCAATCAACATACTGCATAGTTAATGACTTATCAAGCCCATACACAGCCTTTAAACGCTCTATAGCTTCTTTAGTCATATTTGGGTTTAATTCCCCTGCTCCAAAAAAACTATTGGGTGCGGAATGTATCGCTAAAAATGAAATAACAGAAATTAAAAGAAGCATAAACAGTAAATAAAAAAGTTTTTGGATGAATGTTTTCATGAGAGAAGTATAACGAAACTAAGAAGGTTTTTCAATTTCCCCAACAAACAGGAAAAAAAGGGAAATTGAAAAGTTTTTATATTATATTTTAAAGATTAGAAGCTTGTTCCAATTGTAGCAACTACAAAGTCATCAGAGCCATCACCTTCACGACCATTAGTAACTACATCATAATCCATACCTGTGTATGCTATAGACAGATCAAATTTACCAAATGATTTTGATAAACTCACAGAATAGTAATCACCATAAGAGTTAGTTGTAGCTCCACTTACACCTTTGTTATCGTAATTACCATAAGAACCATCTAAACTAATGTCCATAGGTAATGGTACAGATACTCCAAACTCATAAGCATCACCAAAATTATCTGTACCTGGTGCATCAGCATCGATACCAAGATTATACGTTGCACTTAAAGCTACAACATCAAAATCATATCCTAAACTAAGATATGCTTCTGCAAAATTTAAGTTTTTTGTGTCACCAGGATACATGAATTGAATCAATCCAATATCATAAGAAAACTTATCTACTTCACCAGCATAACCAGCATAAACATCAAATTCAGTTGATGTTTCAGTGTTATCAAAATCTACATTTGAACCCCATACACCGATATAAGCACCTTTGTAACCTAAATCCACACCACCTTGAACAGCAGGTAGGTTATCAGACTGAGACATACCTCTCCATACATAGTGACTTGTTAAAGCTACATTTGCACTTACTTCGATTTCATCCGCTGATACACTCGACACTACACTTGTAGTTGCTAACAATGCAGCCACTATACTTAATTTAATTGATTTCATTTTATTTCCTTGAATTAATTTGTAATGAGATTGTAACTTTTATTTAGTAGAGATGAGGCAGTTTAGTGATTAAATTTTAATCACTAAAAAAGGAGATTGATAATTATATATCTTGTGCGAACTGTATCATACTGCAAAAGTGTTCTGCATACAGTGCGGCACTTCCCACTAATATCCCATCCACATTTTGAAGCTCTAAGACTTCTTTGGCATTGTTGACTTTAACACTTCCCCCATATAATAACGGAGCATGAGATTTTTCTTTTAAATCAGTATGAATCGCTTGGATATCTTCTAATGTGGGAGTGAGACCTGTGCCAATAGCCCAAACAGGTTCATAAGCGATAATAAGGTTTTCATAAGCAGTGTCTATCCCTTCATACTGCGCCCCGATATATTCCATCATTTGTGTTTTTCCAGCTTCACGCTTTTCTAATGGTTCACCGACACAGTACACAATTTTAAAGCCCTGCTCTTTATAAAAATTGAACTTTTTAACAAGCTCAACTTGAGTTTCACCAAGAATATGACGACGTTCACTGTGTCCGATAAGTATTGTTTTAATAGAGAATTCATTTAGATGATCTAAACCTATTTCACCTGTGAATGCACCGCTATTTGTTGGATAAGCATTTTGAGCACCTATGATCACTTCACCATTATGCTCATTTAAACTTGAAGTTGCAGGAAAGACTAAAACTTCTTGAGAAATGTCATGTGCCTTCATATAAGATTCTAGCTCTTCTACATATACACCTGTCTCGGCTCTTGTGAGATTAGTTTTTAAATTCGCTGCAATTATCATTGAAAATCTATCCTTTTACAATAAGCGGTAAAACACCCGGAAGCACTTTACCCTCTAGTAACTCTAAAGAAGCCCCTCCGCCTGTTGAGATAAAACTCATCTCATCATCAAGCCCGATTCTTTGAACAAGGTCAGCAGTGTCTCCACCGCCAACCACTGTGGTTGCATAAGAATCAGCTACAAAATGTGCAATCTTCGTGGATCCGCGCGAGAACTTATCTAACTCATACACCCCCATAGGACCATTCCAAAGAATAGTTTGAACGTCACTCAGAGCTTCACGGTATAATCTCACTGTTGCCGGACCGATATCAAGTCCCATCCATTCATTTGGTATCTCTTGCGCTGTTGTTATTTTAATAACCGAGTCTGCTGAAAACTTCTCAGCTGCCACAACATCCACTGGAAGATAAAATTTAACCCCAAGTTTTTTTGCCTCATCCATAATATGCTGTGCATCTTCGAGTAAATCATCTTCAACCAATGATGCTCCGATATCATAACCCATTTGTTTTAAGAATGTGAACGCCATCCCCCCGCCAATAAACACTTTATCCACTTTTGGAAGCAAGTTTATAAGTGCTTCAAGCTTTCCAGACACTTTTGAACCGCCCACAATAGCTGCAAAAGGACGAACCGGATCACTCATAAGCTTTCCAAAAAAATCAATCTCACGTTGCAACAAAAAGCCGGCTGCTTTTTCATTCTCTTTAAAAAAGTGTGTGATACCCTCAACAGATGCATGTGCACGATGAGAAACTCCAAAAGCATCATTGATATAAAAATCAGCCATAGAAGACAAGCTCTTTGCTAAGTTCTCTTCATTTGTCGTTTCACCGGCTTCATATCTTAAATTTTCTAGAAGCAGCACTTCACAACATTTAAGCTCGGCTGCTTTTTTCATTGCATCGGCGCCAATCACATCAGAAGCTAAAACAACTTCACGTTTAAGTAAATGGTGAAGTCGTCTTGCAACAGGCAAAAGAGAATATTTTTTATTCACTTCACCTTTTGGACGACCAAGATGTGAAGCAAGAATGACTGCACAGTCCTGATCTAAACAATAATTGATTGTCGCTATTGCTGAGCGGATTCTTCTATCATCAGAGATATTTCCAAATT
>JACNLH010000136.1 GCA_014381585.1 Candidatus Sulfurimonas ponti | reverse complement strand
AATTTGGAAATATCTCTGATGATAGAAGAATCCGCTCAGCAATAGCGACAATCAACTATTGTTTAGATCAGGATTGTGCAGTCATTCTTGCTTCACACTTAGGACGTCCAAAAGGTGAAGTAAATGAAAAGTATTCACTTCTTCCAGTGGCAAGACGTCTTCACCATTTATTAAAACGTGAAGTTACTTTAGCTTCTGATGTAATCGGCGTGGATGCAATGAAAAAAGCACAAGAACTTAAGTGTTGTGAAGTTTTACTTCTTGAAAATTTAAGATATGAAGCCGGTGAAACAACAAATGAAGAAAAGTTAGCAAAGAGCTTATCTTCTATGGCCGATTTTTATATCAATGATGCTTTTGGAGTTTCACATCGTGCACATGCATCTGTAGAAGGTATTACGCACTTTTTTAATGAGAATGAAAAAGCAGCAGGTTTTTTATTGCAGCGCGAGATTCAATTTTTTGGAAAACTTATGAATGATCCTGTACGACCATTTGCAGCGATTGTTGGTGGTTCAAAAGTATCAGGAAAGCTTGAAGCACTCATAAATCTACTTCCTAAAGTTGACAAAGTGTTTATTGGTGGAGGAATGGCATTTACATTTTTAAAGCAAATGGGTTATGATATTGGAGCATCATTAGTGGAAGATGATTTGCTAGAGGATGCACAACACATTATGAATGAAGCGAAAAAACTTGGTGTTAAGTTTTATCTTCCTGTAGATGTTGTAGCTGCTGAGAAGTTTTCAGCAGACTCTGTTATTAAAATAACTACTACTCAAGAGATACCAGATGAATGGATGGGACTAGATATTGGTCCTGCAACTGTCAGATTATACCGTGAGGCTCTAGGTGATGTACAAACTGTGCTTTGGAATGGTCCTATGGGAGTATATGAGTTAGATAAGTTCTCGCGTGGTTCCACAAAAATTGCTCACTTTGTAGCTGATTCTTATGCAACTACAGTTGTTGGTGGTGGGGATACTGCTGACCTTGTTCAAAGAATAGGACTTGATGAAGAGATGAGTTTTATCTCTACAGGTGGAGGGGCATCTTTAGAGCTACTAGAAGGTAAAGTGCTTCCAGGTGTATTACCACTTATTGTAAAAGGATAGATTTTAATGATTATTGCAGCGAATTTAAAAACTAATTTAACCAGAAAAGAAACGAGTGCGTATGTAGAAGAACTAGAGTCTTATATTAAGGCACATAAGATTTCTCAAGAAGTTTTAGTTTTTCCTGCAGCTTCGAGTCTAAATGAGCATAATGGTGAAGTTATTGTGGGTGCTCAAAATGCCTATCCAACGAATAACGGTGCATTTACAGGTGAAATAGGTTTAGACCATCTTAATGAGTTTTCCATTAAAACAATCCTCATAGGTCATAGTGAACGCCGTCATATTCTTGGCGAGACACAAGAGGCACTTGTTGCAAAGTTTAATTTTTATAAAGAGCAAGGTTTTAAGATTGTGTATTGTGTAGGTGAACCATTAGAAAAAAGAGAAGCCGGGAAAGATGAGATGATGGAATACATCGCGTCACAGTATGAGGGTATAGATACAGGTTATGAAAACCTAATTATCGCATACGAGCCTGTTTGGGCTATAGGCACAGGTTTAACCCCGACTTTGGAAGATATTCAAGAAATTCATACAGATTTAAAAGAAAAATCCCATGCTCCGCTACTCTATGGTGGAAGTGTGAAAATCAACAATGCAAAAGAAGTGCTTCAATTGCAAAATGTGGATGGAATACTAGTGGGAAGTGCAGCACTATATGCAGAGCACTTTTGCAGTATGATACAGTTCGCACAAGATATATAATTATCTATCTCCTTTTTTAGTGATTAAAATTTAATCACTAAACTGCCTCATTACTACTGAATTAAAGTTACAATCTCACTACAAATTAATTCAAGGAAATAAAATGAAATCAATTAAATTAAGTATAGTGGCTGCATTGTTAGCAACTACAAGTGTAGTGTCAAGTGTGTCAGCAAGTGAAGTGGAAGTAAGTGCAAATGTTGCTTTAACAAGTAATTATGTATGGAGAGGTATGAGTCAAACTGGTAATTCTCCAGCTGTACAAGGTGGAGTGGATTTAGCTTATAAGGGTGCTTATATTGGTGTATGGGGTTCATCATTACAAGGTGGAGAAAGCGGTGCGGGTGATGCATCATCAGAATTTGATATTTATTTAGGATATGCAGGTGAAGTGGACAAGTTTTCTTATGATGTGGGTTTAATCCAATATATGTATCCTAATGATGCAGATAATTTAAATTTTGCAGAGGCATACTTATCTTTAGGATATGACTTTGGTGTTGCATCTGTAAGCGGTATGTATTATGTTGGAATTGATACTGATGAATTACCTGCTGAAACAGCAACGACTGGTTGGGAACCGGGAGATGGTTGGGAAGTTGGTGTATCTGTTCCATTACCAATGGATATTGCTTTAGATGGAACTTATGGTGAATATGATGATAAGGGAACTAAAAATGTAACTGCAAATAATTATGGTGATTATTATTCAGTAAGTTTATCAAAATCATTTGGAAAATTTGATTATTCATTAGCTTATACAGGTATGGATTATGAAACTTCAGTCGCAAACGGTGGTTCAGAAGATCAAGATAACGTAGTCTTTACAGTTGGTACAAGTTTCTAGTCTAAACATATAAAATTCAATTCTTCCCTGATTTAGGAGTCATCTTGAGACAATGCACTCCTAACTAAGGGCAAGAATTTTCCCCAAAGATTAAATATAATTTTTTTCAATCCTTTCTCCTGTTTCAAGAGAGTTAAGTGCCATATTGCTCTCTTGTTTTCTTGGATTGAATAAATTTCTACAATTTAGTTATAATCCACTTATGACAACGCTAATCAAAAAACTTTTTTATCTTCTATTTATGCTTCTTCTCATATCTATTATTTCATTTTTAGCTATACACTCAGCACCTAACAGTTTTTTCGGAGCAGGGGAATTGAACCCAAATATGACTAAAGAAGCTATTGAGCGTTTAAAAGCTGTATACGGTCTTGATAAATCATTAACTATGCAGTATGTAGACTGGGTAAAAAATATTGCCACACTCAATTTTGGAATCTCTTTTGTCTCCGGTCAAGATGTGAGTTCTGAGATACTTAAGCGTCTCCCTGTCAC
This sequence comes from Candidatus Sulfurimonas ponti, assembly GCA_014381585.1. Taxonomy (GTDB): domain Bacteria; phylum Campylobacterota; class Campylobacteria; order Campylobacterales; family Sulfurimonadaceae; genus Sulfurimonas; species Sulfurimonas ponti. The sequence goes on along the minus strand of JACNLH010000136.1, from coordinate 2,653 downwards.
TTTGATTATGAATATCACAGCACTGATTGCTGTTTTTGCGATTTCTTTGTATCTTGGGGTGAAGTCGGCACTTAATTATGAGAAAAAAACTGACTATATTATTCGTCAAATCTCTTTAGTTTCCTTTTCTATGCCATCTTTTTACTTAGCCTTATTATTTATCATCTTCTTCTCTGTAAATTTAGATTTATTTCCGATTGCCGGATTACACTCTATAGAAGAAAAAGTAGGAATAGCATATTATACAGACATGGCTTGGCACTTGATTTTGCCGGTGGGGGTTATGATTTTTGTAGGTTTGGGGAGCATGATTATCTATGTGCGTTCTCTTACTTTAGAGATATTAAAGAGTGATTATTATTATTTTGCACTTTCTCGAGGACTTGATAAGGCAAAATTATTAAGATATTACATTTTTCCAAATTTACTTCCTCCTATTGTCACACTTTTAGGATTATCTCTTCCAGGCTTAATTGGCGGAAGTGTCATTTTGGAATCTATTTTCGGAATTGAAGGTATGGGGCAACTTTTCTTTATGAGCGCCTTAAGCCGAGATTACCCCATAATCATGGGAACCTTGATGATAACATCATTTTTAACTTTACTTGGAAATATGGTAGCGGATTTAATTCTTCTGAAATTAAATCCATATATGAGGAGAAGTTAGATAAAGATTAGTTAAACAGTGCCTCAAGTGCATCAACACCATCTTTACTTTCTTCTATTTCACCAGTTGCTTCGTTTGTGGTGCTGTCAGTTTCAACAAGCTCTATATTCATACCAGTTAGCATAGAGGCTAAACGAATGTTTATACCGCTTTTTCCAATAGCTTTAGATTTTTGATCTGCTGGAAGTGTGATAATCACTTTTTCATTTTCACCCTCTTCATTTTTAATGATTTCAACATGTGAAATAATAGCCGGACTCATAGTTCGAGATACAAAAAGTTCAGGAATGGTTGTATACTCAATACAATCAATATTTTCGCCAATAAGCTCTTCGCTTACAGCATTGATACGAACACCTTTTACACCAACAGTGGCACCGACTGCATCTACTTGAGGATGGGTGGAAAGAAGTGCAACTTTTGCACGCTCTCCGGGGATACGGGCTGAGCGTTCAACTATAACAGTGCCATCCGCAATTTCGGGTACTTCAAGTGCTAACAGCTCTTCTAAGAATTTAGGTGAAGTGCGTGAGAGTTCTATTTGAATACCATTTTCTTTGTCCATATTTACGCGACGGACAACTGCTTTAATATGGTCTCCAACGTCAAAGGACTCGCCTTTTATACGACTTTTCATAGGTAAAACAGCTCTCACTTCATCTACTTCGATGTATGTAGATTGTTGCGCATCGACACGTGTAACACGTCCTGAAACAAGTGTACCCACTTTTGATTTATACTTGTTGAAAAGTTCGTCTTCGACTAATCTTTGTATATGAAATTCTATTTCACGGTGAAGTTGTGAAGCTCCGGTTCTTCCATAATCTTCAAGACTATGCTCATCTTGGAGTTGATCTCCAACTTCTACTTGATCATCATATGCTTTTGCGTCAGATAAAGACATGAAAGCCGGATTTACATCACCTGCTTCTGTATATAAATCTTCATTGTCATCAGCTAGGACAGTGATTGTCTGAATAATATTAATAGCTTTTGTCTTTTCATCGATTTGTGCTTCAAAAGCAAAATCTTTGTTTATAACTCTTTTTGCAGTTTGTACAAATGCAGTCTTTAGTGCTTCAATAACTTTCTCAGGTTCAAGACCCTTTTCGTGCGCAATTGCATCTGCAATATCTAATATTTTTTCCATCATTATGTCCTTATATATACGAGAAATGAATAGCTTCATTTATCTACATTTGAGTTGTTTCACAAAAAACAATAATAAATAAATCGGGGATTTCTTATGAAGTGCAAAAGTATATCCAAAGAAGTATAAAAACATCTTTAATACGTTTTTTAGTAGATTTAAAGTACAATGCAAAACTTTTATATTACAGGAAACCTACATTATGAATTTAAAATTCGCAAGAACAGAGATAGAACAAAAACCAAAAAAAGCTGAATTAGCTAAAATCGAAACAAGTTTAGAAAAAGAAGATGGTGTGATTATGTACTTTGACAGAGATAACTCTCATAAAGATTTACTTGAGCTTCAAGGGTATTTTGAAGAAAAAGGGAAGAGCTTTTACATGAGTGAAGTAAAATACGGTCTTGCTGATAATGAGTATATGTACCAAGTACACATCGTTAACTAGAGAAATACTTTGAGCAAATTACTATTTATTGAAACTTTAGGATGTGCAATGAATTCTCGTGATTCAGAGCACATGATTGCAGAGTTACGCGAAAAAGAGGGCTTTGAAACTACTACAGATTTTAAAGAAGCCGATTTAATTTTGATAAATACTTGCTCAGTGAGAGAGCGCCCGGTACACAAACTCTTTAGTGAACTAGGTGGTTTTAACAAGCATAAAAAATCAGGTGCCAAGATTGGTGTTTGTGGGTGTACAGCTTCTCACCTCGGTGAAGAAATCATAAAAAAAGCCCCCTATGTGAACTTCGTTTTAGGTGCAAGAAATGTATCTAAAATAAGTGAGGTTTTACACAAAGATAAAGCAGTTGAGATAGATATAAACTATGATG
>JACNLH010000105.1 GCA_014381585.1 Candidatus Sulfurimonas ponti | reverse complement strand
TTCTTTTATGCTAAATTAATAACAATTTACCTAAAATAGCACAAATTATACAAACAAGGTTTTTTATATATGATTACATGGATGCAAAGACATAAGAAGTACCTCATAATCACAATCTGGATATCTACAATTGCTTTTGTAGGTGCGGGATTTGTCGGTTGGGGACAGTATAGTTATGGAGATAAAGCCGGAGCTGTTGCTAAGGTTGGAAATATTGAAATCACTATGGGTGAATTGCAAAAATCTTACTCAAGACTTTACGCTCAATACAATCAGGTGTTTCAAGGAAATTTTGATGAAGAAAAAGCAAAAAGTTTCGGTCTTCAATCTCAAGCCCTGAATCAACTTACAAACCAAGCACTTATTTTAAATCTTGCGGCTTCATATGACCTGAGAGTTTCTGACGCTGAGCTTCTTGCATCTTTAATGGCTCAGGAAGCATTTTTACAAGATGGAAGTTTCAACAAAGATATCTATAAAGAAACTTTATCTCGAAATAACCTTAACACTAAAGAGTATGAAGCAGACCTAAGAAAACAGCTTCTCATTCAAAAAGTTCTTGAACTGCTTCCCGTTGAAGCAAGCGGTTCTGAAACAAAGATTTTAAACACTCTTAACAATATCGCGGATAAACTTGAATACAAAGTGCTCGATGATACAAATATCTCAGTAAGCACTTCAGATGCTGAACTAAAGCCTTATTGGGAAACAAGACAACAAGAGTTTATGAATGAAGTCTCTTATGAGCTTAAATATTTTAAACAAGAAAAAATAACAAAAGAACATTCCCAAGAAAAAATAAACACTTACTATGCTGAAAATAAAAATCACTTTAAAAATGACGAAGCTAAAATTATGTCACTGGAAGAATCACGTTCTCTTGTACTGGACGAACTTAATGCAAAAGCAACAAAAGATATGGCCCTTCGTAACTATATCGCATATAAAAAACGTAAGCTTTCAGATGATATAGAGCTTAAAACTGCAGTTGTTTCACAAGCAAACAATCCATTCACTCAAGAAGCACTTGATAAAATAGAAAAGTTATCAATCACTTCACCGTTTTTAAAACCTATCGAGATAAACGGTGTATACTATACATTTGAACTTATCAAAATACATCCATCGACGGTGAAGACTTTTGAAGAGGCGAAAGAAGATCTAATCCCAATGTTTATTGCAGATAAAAAAAGAGAAAAACTTTTTGACCTTGTAAAGAATTCTCTTGATTCTTTTAAAGGTGAAGAAACTGATTTTATTACAAATGCCGATGCTGATAAAATAACAGATCTTTCGATAGAAGAAGCAAATGAATTTTTAACGCAGCTTTTCACTTCTAACACTAAAAAAGGTTCTATTTCTTTAAAAAATGGAAAAGTTGTTCTTTACAACATTTTGGAACAAAAAATGCTTGAAAATACAAATGAAAGTGCTGACTCTATCGCGAACTTAAAAAGCAGTATATTTAGCTCGGGATTAATAAGAATCCTTAACGCCAAATATAAAACTGAGATTTTCATCCAAGGACAATAACTTGAATAAAACTATTTTATCCATAGATATAGGGTCAACAAAAATTTGTGCAATCATCGCACAAATAAATGATGATGATTCCATCCAAGTTATAGGTGCAGGAACAACAAAAGCGCAAGGCTTAAAAAAAGGCAGCATCACCAATATAGAACTTGCATCAAAATCCATTAAAGCTGCTGTGGCTGATGCAAAGCGTGTTGCCGGCAGTGATATTAAAAAAGCGGTTGTAAGCATCTCCGGTGCATATACTAAAAGCTTAAATTCAAACGGTATTGTCAATATTCCCAACAAAGAAATTAGCTTTAAAGAGATAGAGCGTGTAATGCAGACTTCTCTTTATAATGCCAATATCCCGAATGAATTTGAAGTTTTACATGCTTTGCCGTTTAATTTTAAAGTGGATGATCAAGATTTCATTGAAGATCCGCTGGGTATGAATGCTTCTAGACTTGAAGTTGAAACACATATCATCACAACACAAAAGTCCAACCTGAACAACTTAAAAAAAGCGGTGAGAGGTGCGGGTATAGAAGTTGAGAATGTCATTCTTAATGGTTATGCCTCATCTATTGCAACTATAAATGCGGATGAAAAAGAACTTGGTGTGGCTGTTATAGATATGGGTGGAAATACAAGCAATATAACTATCCATATAGGTAATTCTATTAAATACAACGACTTCTTAGGTGTGGGTTCAAACCATGTGACAAGTGACTTATCTATGGCACTTCACACACCTTTAAATGTCGCAGATGCGGTGAAGTTAAACTATGGTTCACTACTCACTCCTACAAATGATTTGATTGAACTTCCGATTATCGGAGATGAAACAAATACACATGAAGTTTCTTTAGAAGTGGTTCATAATGTCATCTTTGCCAGAGTTGAAGAAACACTGATGATACTCGCACAGTTTATCGAAAACAGCGGTCTAAAAGATCAAATGGGTGCAGGAGTGATTTTAACCGGTGGTTTCTCACAAATGGAAGGGATCAGGGATTTAGCAATAGCGACCTTTGGTTCTATGCCGGTTCGTGTCGCAAAACCTGTTGAATTAGATGGCTTATTTGACAACTTACGCGGTCCTGAATATTCGAGCGCAGTGGGTCTTGTTCTTTACAGTGCAAGTGCATATACACCCTATGAAATTGATGTGAATAAGAAAGTTCGTCATTCTAATGAAATTCCTGCGGAAGAGACAGCAATTAACTTCAGGAATGACCCTGGAATACCGATTGTACCTGCACAAGAAGAAGAAATACAAACTGACACAATGGTCACTCTGCCATCCAAAAAAGAGAAAAAAAGTGATGAAGCTGGGGCTTTTAGTAAATTTTGGAACTGGGCTACCCAGTTATTTTAAAGGAGAGTAGGATTATGGAACCATTTTTAGTAGAAGAGGCGAGTAATATCAGTGGCGCTAGAATCATCGCAGTCGGTGTTGGCGGTGGTGGTGGTAACATGATTAGTCATATGCTTAATGAAGGTGTGACCGGTATTGAAATGTTATTAATAAACACCGATGCTCAAGTGCTTTCAGAAAACTGTGCAGCATCTAAGATTCAAATAGGTGCAAAACTCACTAAGGGTCTTGGTGCAGGAATGAAACCAAATATCGGTAAAGATTCTGCACTGGAAAACTATGAAGAGATACGTACAGCACTTGATGGTGCAGATATTGTATTTATCTCAGCCGGTCTTGGTGGCGGAACTGGAACAGGTGCAGCTCCTGTTGTGGCACAAATCGCTAAAGAAGTCGGTGCTTTAACGATTTCTGTAGTTACAAAACCTTTTAAATTTGAAGGAAAAAAGAGACTCAAACTTGCTGAGGATGGACTTGAAGAATTAAAAAAAGAAAGTGATTCTATAGTTGTGATTCCAAATGATAAACTGCTTTCAGTTATTGATAAAAAGCTTGGTCTGAAATCTGCTTTTAAAATTGTTGATGGTGTTTTATCACAAGCGGTGAGCGGTACATCCGGTGTTATTCTTTCAAGCGGTGAAAGTGATATCAACCTTGACTTTGCCGACTTACAAACTGTTATGAGCCATAAAGGTATGGCTCTTATGGGTGTTGGTGAATACGAAGGTGAAAATGCAGCTTATGAAGCAATCAAAGCGGCTATTGAGTCTCCACTGCTAGATAATATGTCTATCAATGGTGCTATGGGTGTGCTTGTGCATTTCAGTGTGAATCCTAACTTCCCAATCTTTGAAATAAGTGAAGCAATGGAAGTGGTGAATGAAAGTGCACATGAAGATGCTTCTGTTATTTTTGGAACTTCGACTGATGCAAACTTATCCGAAGAATACGTAAAAATCACTATCGTTGCCACCGGTTTTGAAAAAGATATGACTAACGATACTGACTATGTAGGTGAAACACCTGCAACACCTAGAGTTAAAGTACGTCCTAGATTAGTTGTCGGTGGGGATTATGGGGACAGTGATTACCTAGATATTCCAGCATATATGAGACAACAACAAGATTAGACCTAAGTCTTTTGCACTCCTTTGAACAACTCATAAAGGCCAAAACTCTTCTTGGTCTTCGTGAAACCTCCACACTTAAAGAAATCAAGCTTAAATATAAAAACCTTATGAAAAAATGGCATCCGGATAAACATACAGACAATCCAGAAAAAGCCACTAAAATGAGTATGAAAATCAATGAAGCCTATGAAATTGTTTTAGAATATTGTAACAATTATGAATACAGTTTCGATGAGGAAAAAATAAAAAGAGCTTATTTCACACCGGCTGAGTGGTGGCATGACAAATTTGGCAATAGATAGATTTGAAAATAGATAGGTTTTTTTAAACGTCCTTAAGGTATCCGCAAAAGCATAAGTCTTCGTATAAAAAGAACTATTAATGCCACTGCAAGTATTTTAAAATCAATTTCACTTGCCATATGAACATTTTGAAATGTATCACTTTGTGTTGCCTCAGCACCAAGTGCCTGCATCTCTAAAATTTTCGGTGCATAGACTGCACTGAACATCAAAGAGGTGGACACCACTATAAATGCGCTTGCAAATGCTATAGCATCTCTATGACCTATTTTATACTGTCCTGCTTCAAATAGTGAAACAAAAAAAGCAAGGGCATAAACCCAGTAGGAAAATCTGTGAAAGATTTCGCCCATTATCATTCCAGCATTGTAATTATCTATAATCACTTCTGTAATGATTTTATCCGTATGAAAAATTACAGGTGCCACAAAAGCCCCCAAGATGATTACACCGCCAAAACTTGCTGCCAATAATATTAAGTAACTAAAATCTATATATATTCTTTTACTCAACTTTTATAACCTTAGTGTAAAACCTCTATCAAAATCTGCATAATCTTGATAGAAATCTAAATGTTTAATTTTTGCATCTTTTAAATACGACGATATTTTATCCTTTTGGTCATAACCCATCTCACAAGAAAAAAACTTAATCTCTCTTTTTAAGACTTCATCAAGAAGTGCCTTGATTATCTCATCCCCTATTTCACCGCCATACAATGCATTTTGCGGTTCATAGTCTAAATTGGACTCTAGGCTGATTCCATTTTCTATATAAGGGGGATTTGATACAAGATAATCTATCTTTTCACTAAGCACATCCAAAAGAGATCCTAAACGTAATTCTATTCTATTTTCAAGTCCGAATCTTTGAATATTTTCTTGAGCAATATTGAGTGCTTCTTGTGAAATATCCACAGCAATTATTGTAGCATTTGGAAATTTTTTCGCTAGCATAATAGAAATAATGCCACTTCCCACTCCAACTTCCACAAATCTCATATCTGCATTTGAATCAGGTGCATACTTCAGCACTTCATCAATGAGTATCTCTGTTTCAGGTCGGGGAATTAAAGCCCCTGGAGCTATATAAAACTCTTCACTGTAAAAACTCACTTTATTGGTGATATATTCAAAAGGTTCATTCTTTGCCCGACGTTCAACCCATTCTAATAATTTTTCAACATTTTTCAGCTCTGTATTTTGATTTGTAATGAGCCACAATTCATCCACTTCTAAATAGTTCATTAAAAGAAGTTGCGCTTCTCTTGAAGCTCTTGGTATATTAGGGGATAAAGAATCCGTAACACTCTTTAAAAGCTCTTTGACTATATATCTTTGTTCCATGTACCCTCTAATGAACTTTCCACTTCACCGATATCCACGCCAAGAGCTTTAAGTCTTTCAATAACAGGCGGATGCGTATAATGAAAGAAAATGTATAAAGGATGGGATAGTGGAAAACTTTTATTTTCAGTCACTAACTTTTGAAGTGCATTTGCAAGCTCCACAGCTCCTGATGGACCGCCAAGCTCACTCCCCATTTTATCTGCTTCGTATTCATTGTGACGGCTCACCATCCCCATTATCGGCATCATTATAAAACCTAAAACCGGCATAAATAAAAGAAGTAAAATCATCACCAAGGATGGCGATTCACTCATTCCTAATTCTAAGTAAAGAGATTCCGGTAAATTTCCAAAAACACCGAACATTGCAAAAAGCATTGCTCCGACTAAGGCAATGTTTTTATAAATGTCGCCATGTGCAAAATGCCCAAGTTCATGACCAAGCACAGCAAGTAACTCTTTTGTTGTAAGTTTTTCTATCAAGGTGTCAAAAAGCACTACACGTTTTGCTTTTCCAAAACCGCCGAAATAAGCGTTCAACCTTGCATCTCTCTTGCTGGCATCGCTTACAAACACACCTGAACTTACAAAGCCTGTCTTCTGCATAAGTGTTTTAATCTCACTATCAAGAGCTTCATCTTGCAGTGGAGTGAGTTTATCAAAGAACATTGCACGGAACGCCGGATAAAGCATATTTATCATAACAATAACTGCAAATATAAATGTAAAACTCCACAACCACCAAAGATCAAAACTTATCATAATCAAATAAATTCCCCAAACAACCAAAGAACCAAGGATGAGTGTTAGAGTGAACGAAATGAGAGTGTCTTTAATCCAAAGTCCAAGAGATGATTTATTAAACCCAAACTTGGCATCTAAAACAAATTTTTCATAATAGGTGAAAGGTAAAGAAATAACTGATCCGATAATAATAAAACTCATCACTATAGCAATATTTTGCAGGGCATCATTTTGTAAAAAAATATTTTCTTGTAAAAAAGAAACACCCACACCCATCCAAGCTATAAAAACTATATAATCAACAAACGTGCTCACTATACTGAGTTTTTCTTTTGCAACCGCATAATTTCCAGCTGTGAGAAACTTATCAGCATCTAAAAGAATGGCTCTTTTTCTTTTAGCTATATTGATATAACCTATTTGCATCACACTTGTATAAAGAGATATAAGGACATAAAGAGTGTAAATTGAAACTATAGTCATTAACATTAAATCACCTTGAAATTAATTTTATTTCATTGGAATCATTTTAAATGATTCCTCGACCTCAACACGGTCATCACCAGTGTCAAAAAATGTGACAAGCACTGTATATATCATCCCCATAATAATGGCAACCAGCACTATCGCAATCAAAGCCCGTTTTCTTTCTGTATCTAAATTTTCATAATCTTTTATATCTTCTAATCTTGGTTCTTTCATCACTAAGCCTTATTTATATATTTGTAACGCATAATAACAAATTCTAAATAGAAATATAATACACTTTTGTAACTAACATAAGCGGTTAAGTCTTTTTTTTGGATTCTTATTTCGTCACAAAATATAATCCACCACCTTTGTTTCACTCGTGACACTTTTAATCAGTGCAACAACTTTTAAATGTTCTGGGTGAATTGCGTATGCTTGTAAATCTTCTTTTGTCTCAAAAGTGCTGTATAAAGATAAATCAAAGGCTCTCTCAGAATCAGTGAAATTAACTCCCACCTCCATAGATTTCAATACATCAATTTTCTCTAACAAGTCATTCAACTCTTGTGTCACTCTTAGTATATTTTCATCTTGATTCTCATTTTTAAATTTAAATATTACAATATGCACTATCATTTTAATACCTTTTTTAGTGGAAGTGTAGCATAATACACAGATGGAAAATATATTAAAAAAATTAAATGACGCGGCAATATTATTTTTATACTATTTAAAATGGCCTTATTTTATCGGTTACGCTTTACTTTATAACTATGGGCTGAATGACTACCTTCTCTTAGATATAGTATGGTTTTTATGTGGCTTCTTAATTGCAAAAGATTTATATGCCCAATATAAAAAAGAACAAGCACAAAAAGAAGACTCTAAAGAATAGTTTTCCAAAAAAACTGTGCGATTAAAACTATAAGACCGATTCCCACTAAATTCAAAATGACTCCATAACGTATCATATTGCTTACATGCACTGCTCCGCTTGCCATGGCTATAGCATTCGGTGCTGTGGCAATCGGAAGCATGAATGCATAACTCGCACATACAGTGGCAACCATCATGAAAAGAGTGGTGTTTATCCCCGCTTGTTCAGAGACTGCATATATTACAGGAAGCATGATAGATATCAGGGCTGTGTTGGATGTAATCTCTGTTGTGAAGGTGATAAGTGATGCAACAGCCAAAAGTAAAAGTATAGGCGGTAAATCTGTCATAACTAGAAGATACGAGGCTACAGCATCAGCTAGACCTGTTTCACCGAATGCTTTTGCAATTGAAAAACCTGCCCCGAATAAAAACATGATTTGGTAAGGGACTTTTTGTGCATCTTGATTCCATATAAGAATATTAAACGGCGGCGCGAACATAAGTAAACCTGCCCCCAAAAGTATTCCTGCTTCACTTAATCCAAGACCTGGCCAAAAAGGTTTCATCGGTGCATTTAACAAAAGCAATAGTATAAGACCTCCCATGACATAAAGAACTTTTTTCTGTTGTTTATTTAAAGCTTCTTTTTTATTTTCTCTATGGGTGATGACATTGGGAACTTTATAACTTAGCACCAAACTCACCACAACAAACATTCCTAAAACCAGAGGAATCACCATCCACATCCATTGAAAAAATGGAATCATCTCCATTCCCTTATCACTCATAATTCCAAAAAGAATCAGATTTGGAGGTGTGCCAATGGGTGTCATAATTCCGCCAACACTTGCACCATAAGCAATAGCAAGTGCAAATCTCATTTTCAACTTCACATCATCTGTAATAAAAAGAGCAATAGAAATCAGTAAAAGTGTGGTTGTGGTGTTAGATAAAATAGCGCTCAAAAGTCCTGCGGTAAGCGTTAATGAAAAAATCATTCCACGGGGGGTGTTTGGAAAAAATCCTAATATTTTATCGGCTATATAAGTGTGCAAAGAAGTTTTCTCAACTGCTATCGCGAGTAAGAAACCTCCTAAAAACAGATAAATAATAGGATGAGAATAATTCATCGCTGTGGCTTTGGTGCTTAAAATAGAAAAAGATGGAAATAAAAGGATAGGAATAAGAGACACGACACCTAAGGGTAAAGCCTCGTTTGTCCAAAGCGTTACAAGAAATGCAATCAGACCTAAAAGAGTCGCTTGAATGCCTGTAAACAAACTTAACGATAATGCGAAAAAAGCTAAACCGATAAGTATAGCTAAAGCAATTTTTTTTAATTCTTCTTTATACTCTAACATCTACGCTTAACTTGATAGTAAGTCTCTTAAGGACTCTTGTGGATTTTTTCCCTCGAGTGTTTCATACACTTCTTTTGCAATTGGAAGATATAAATCTTTTTGCTTGGATATTTCATGAAGTGCATACGTTGTACCAATACCTTCGGCTACTTCACCGAGTTCTTTGAGTATCTCATCTTGGGATTTTCCTTTTGCTAAGCCTTGACCTACACGAAAGTTTCTTGACATATTTGATGATGCTGTTAAAAACAAATCTCCCGCGCCGCTCAAACCGATAAAGCTTTCTTCTCTAGCTCCATAGACCTTACCGAACCGTAACATCTCAACTAAGCCGCGAGAGATGAGTGCAGCAGCTGCATTTTTTCCAAGTCCTAAACCTTCACATATTCCAGCAGCAATGGCGATAACATTTTTGTATGCCCCTGCCACTTCTGCACCCATCACATCTGTTGAAGTATAGGCTTTGATAAAAGATGGAAAAAAAGATGCAAAACTCTTACTTAGGTCTTCATTCACTGCATTGACAACCAATGCTGTGGGGAGTGATTGTATCACTTCTGCTGCAAAAGATGGACCTGAGAGAAACGCAATATTTTCATTTGGGACATACTCTGCATAAATCTCATTTAAAAATCGCCCGCTTGATGCTTCTATCCCTTTTGAAGCCACTAAAATCTTTTGATTTTTAAAGATGAAATTATCCTTTAACCAAGATGCAATTTCTTGAGCCGGAACTGTTATAACCAAGTACTCACACTCTAAAGCTTCTTGCATAGGTACAAAATTTTCCAGATCTCTGGGCGAACGTGAACTGATAAGCACATCATTCTTTTGGCTAAAAGCAAAAGCTAAAGCCATTCCCCATTTTCCAGCCCCGATTACAGCTATTTTATTTTTCACATTTAGTTCCTATTAGTTTTTCAAATTCTTTAATATCTTCATCATAACCCACCACTACAAAAATATCACCACTTTGAACGATATGATGTGATGCCTTTGATGAATAAATAAATTCACTGCTTCCATCCTCATGATATACAGACATTATAATAATCCCGTGATCCCTGCTCCACTCTATGTCAGTGGGATATTTTCCATCAAACAATGTATGATCTTCGATAGTGATTTGTGAAATTTTCAGATTACTCTTTTCATACAAGATATTGTGCAACACTTCTGTGGCAATCGGTTTTTCTAAAATATCAATAATTACATTTGCTGTTGTCTGCGTACTTGGAATAACCCTTGTGGCACCGGCTAATTTAAGTTTATCCGCACTTTCTTGATCTTCACTCAATGCCACTATAGTCAAATCTTTGAAGGTGTCTCTAAGTGAGATTGTTAGAAATATATTTTCTGCCATATCTTCAAGTATGCAAAATGCCACACAATCATCAATGTTCACTTTTTGATTTAAAGAATCCCAATTATCACTTAAATCAAAACTGTCTTCACCATCAGAACCTAATTTCAAAATATAGATATGCTCATATACTGATTTAATATTTTTTTCAATTTCAAAGGTGTATTCGTTATATCCAAAAATTAAAGCTGTGCTCTTTTTCACTTAGAAACCTTTGTATGAAGATGCGTGTTGAATTCTTTTAGGAATTGGGTGTTTCCTATAACTACAAGGTAATCCCCTTTTTCAAGCAGTGTGCTGTCTATCGGGTTAAAAAGAAACCTTTTTTTAGAGCTTTCATAGACACCCAAAAGCACAATTCTGTATTTTATGTTTTCTAAGCAGCCAACAGTGCTAAAACTTTGTAAAATCCTGTCATTGACAATAATCTCTTCTATATCTATGTTGGTGATGTTTGAACGAAGTGCATGTATAGCTTCAAAAGCGACTGGTTGACCAACAAACTCTTTGGCTATAATCCCCACCAATTCCTTTTCATAAAAAATTTCATTCACTCCTGCAAAATTCAACTTATTTCTATTTGCTTTATTTTTTAATATAGAGAGTATAAATATATCTTTGTTGAATGACCTGATGGTTAAAGCTGTATATACATTTTCCACATCACTATGACTTAGACAAAGGATGGCTTTGACTTGCAGGTTGATGTTTATACGAAGCTTCTTATAACTGTGAATCGAACCCGGATCATAATTTAAAGCAGTGAAACCTTCTTTTTTTGCCGCTTCAACTTTTTGAATATCCTCTTCTAAAATAATCACTTTATTTCTTTTACTAAGCTTCTGAACCACTTCCTTTGCAACTTTCTCATAACCGCACACAAGGTAAAAGTTTTTTATCTTTGCGATATCATCGATAACTTTTAAATCTTTTATCTCATCCAGCTTTTCGGTGAAAGAGGTTACGATGAGTGAAGTGGTGAAGGAAAAAACACCGATACCTGAGATGATGACAAACATTGCAACAACTTGGCCTTCAGCCGACACGGGGGTGATATCTCCATATCCGACTGTGGAGATTGTCACTATAGACCAATACACAGCTTCAAAAAGTGTGTTGATTGAGGAGTTGGGGTTATTCGCTTCCATGACGTAAATAATAACTGATGACACAAAAATAATGATAGATGCAAAAATAAAAAGAGTGAAAAATTCAAACTTTTTGGCTGTGATGATTGAAGTGAATGTTTGAATGCTTTTAGCATATCTAAAGAGTTTAAACACACGAAAGAGTATAAAGATACGGAGTAATCTCAACTGATGGAAAAATGGGATAATCGCCAGTAAATCTATAATAGCTTTCACGGATACAATATATTTTAATTTAGAAAACAAAATATCTTTGAGCGCTTTTGAAAACCTGAATGTATCAGAGAGCATAACATCATGCTCAAGTTGTGAGATTATAATTTTACTGACACTGCTGCTGATCCAAAGTCTTAAAATATACTCTATTAAAAATATAAATGAAATCACATAGTTGTTAAAAAATAGCAATGAATCATTCACATGTGACTTCACTTCCCGAATGAGAATTGCCACGCTGCTGAAAATAAGTATTATCATAAAAATATCAAAATATTTTTTATATTTATAATCACTGTTTTCTAATAAGTTGTAAAAAAATCTTTTTGTTTTTTGATAAGAGCTTGATGTATCTAAATAATATGCAAAATTTATAATCAAACTTTTCATCATAGCAGAGTTTATCCCAGCTTGGCTTTTAGTATTTCATTCACCGCTTGAGGATTTGCACTGCCTTTAGAAGCTTTCATAACTTGACCGACAAAGAAACCGAATAATTTCTCTTTTCCACCTTGGTATTGTTCCACTTTTTGAGGATTTGCAGCAATGATTTCATCACAAATAGCTTCTATTGCACCTGTATCTGTCACTTGCTTCAATCCAAGTGCTTCAATAACACCATCAACTTCAAGGTTCTCTTGCATAAGTTTGTCAAGAACCTCTTTTGCAGCTTTACCGCTGATTGTTTTATCATCAATTCTTTTTGCTAAAAAGCCAAGTTTTTGTGCGTCCACCGGTGAATTACTAAGATTTGCATCACCTTTTAGGCGGCCCTGCAACTCAACTGTTAAAAGTGATGTTGCAGTTTTTGCTGTGACGCCCTCTTCTTGCATCATAGTCTCAAAAAAGTGAGCCATCTCCACACTTGAAGTGATGACTCCGGCATTGTAATCATTCATCCCATACTCTTTTATAAATCTATCACGTTTCTCATCTGGAAGTTCTGGAATTTTGGAGTAAAGCTCCATCATCTCATCAGTTACAACACACTTAAGAAGATCCGGTTCAGGGAAGTATCTATAATCAGCTGCTTCTTCTTTACCGCGCATAGAACGGGTTTCATTTTTATCTTGATCATACAAACGTGTCTCTTGGAAAATCTCATCTTCATATAAACCATCTTCCCAAGCCTCACTCTGACGTTGCACTTCAACTTCTATAGCTTTTTGAATAAACTTAAATGAGTTGATATTTTTCACTTCCACACGGGTGTAAAGTTTTTTATCCCCCTTAGGACGGATAGAAACATTCACATCAACTCTAAAGCTTCCCTCTTGCATATTTGCATCACCGATATCTAAGTAGCGGATGATGGAATGAAGCTTTTTAAGATACGCCACAACTTCATCGCCATTACTTAAATCAGGTTCAGAGACAATCTCTAAAAGCGGTGTTCCGGCACGGTTTAAATCCACTTTAGAGATATCTCCATCGTGAATATTTTTTCCGGCGTCTGCTTCAATATGCGCACGATTCACTCTGATGGTTTTTTTAGTTCCATCTTCTAAATCAATCTCTAAATGGCCATTTTCAACTATCGGTGTATAAAGCTGAGTGATCTGATATGCAGAAGGAGAGTCTGGATAAAAATAAGATTTTCTATCAAATATCGAAGTTCTATTGACTGTGGCATTTATTGCTGTTCCAAGCATAATAGACTTATGCACAACCTCTTTGTTTAAAACCGGTAAAGCACCGGGAAGCGCTAAACAGGTCGGACAGGTGTTTGTGTTTTGTTTATGATTAAAACTCGTCGGACATGAGCAAAAAAGTTTTGTTTTTGTGTTTAACTGAACATGGACCTCAAGTCCAATAACTACTTCAAACATATTGTTCCTTAGATAAAGTGTATTATATTGCTTTGATTTTATCTAAGTTTTGCTTTTAAATTTCATAAACTCAGTTTTTATCTTCCACCACACTCACACTGAAGAACAAGTCGGCAACTCGAAAGATAAACAGTATGACACCGATAGAACCTATAACAATCGCTATTTCACTCAATGGAGGCATAAAAAATATAACTTCTTTCACCTCTTCATATTCACCGTATTTCTCAAATCCCACCCCGAATCTATCGCTCATAGGATAAGCATTTCCACCATATACAAAGATCATCTTTCCTAAAAATGTTCCAACAATAATTGATAATGATGCAACCAATTTGAAGTACTTGTTAAGATAATGTTTAAACAAAAGTGCGAAAGGGATAATAACGGCTAAAAGAATATAGAGATAAAAATAGTATTTAAAACTTCCAAAAAGTATAATTTCCGCCCATTTTTTATCTATAAACAAATAGGCTATCGCTTCATATGCACCAAGTGCAAGAACAAAGTAAAGAGCCCCTCTCTCTAGAGTATGCATCAGAATCTGGCTCTTACATACAAGATATGCGTACAAGCCCATAATAGCTAAAGAAGCTGCAAATGAAGACACCATGAAATACAAAGGCAGTATAGGATACGTTGTCCATAAATGTCTTGCGGAGTTCATATCAAAAAGTTTTGCCTGAACATAAAACTCAACAAACTCAACAAGCACTCCGACAACTATAATCATAAAAGCAACTTTTTTGATCCACTCTTTTTGATGGTTTAAAATCAAATATATCTCCAGTATAACCAAAGGTATATACACCATATACAGCGGCATCATCAACCACATGCCAGATCCATACTGCGGAGATAAAAGCATCCAGTGCACATTTAAAACGTTTAGGTCCATCATAATGGTGAAAAGACCTGCAAAGAGCATACCCAGTCCAAGTGTTAAAAAACCCGCAGCAGGTTTAACAATAATCTCAATCTCAAATAATTCTGCCATAGCCACTAAAAATATAATCCCTGAACCGACATAAATCATATACATATAACTGACAATGTACAAGGACCAGGGAGCTTCGCGTTTGACTTCACCGCCATGACCGAAGACTGCTTCTTTCATGGCATTTGCCACATCTCTGTTTCCAGGATTCAAGCCCGCATCAAATGCTGTTGCTGAGAGTAAAAAATATCTCTCATATATCATCTCAATAACGCCAAAAGCGGCAAGAGCTAAAAACAAATACGCTATGATCATCATCTTATCAGTAAGGAGTGTTTTGAGTCCAACAGAGTTAAGATGAAAATTTATAGGATGATTTTTTTCCACTGCGGTTTCCTTTTTGCTTTTGCTTTTTCTATGATAGGCTTAAATGTGTCCCATGTGTATATCTTTGTATCCGGGTCCACTGAATTCATTGCATAATAATCATCGTGCTCCGGCAATAGATAAAATAACTTCGGCACTGTTTTTTCTTCTTCTTTAAGTACGTAAAACTTTCTCTCTTTGAGCATTTTAACTAAGTCAGATTCTTCATCATCTATATCTCCAAGCAGTCTCACCTTTGTAGGACATGTTGCCTGACATGCTGTGCTCACTTCACCATGGACCAACCTTGTCTCATAACAAAAGCTGCATTTATCCACCGCCACATGTGTGTCATCAACAAAGCGAGCATCATAAGGACAGGCTTCCATACAGCCCTTACATAATATACACAAATCTTTATCTGTCATCACTATGCCACCCTCAGCAAAGTAACTCGACCCTGTTGGACAGACATCCACACATGGAGCATCCAGACAATGGTTGCACTGTGATGGATGCAAGGCTACAAAAGGCTGACCGAATATACTTTTTTCAATCTGAGTTACCCAAATACGTTGCTTATCTGCGCCTAACTGAACACCGTTTTCTTCTTTACAAGCGACTTCACACGCTTTACAATCTATACAGCTTTGATAGTCTAAGGACATTGCATAATTCATATTTACACCTTTCTCACATCAACTACAGTTTCATGCATTGCTGCACTTCCAAATACAGTCTCAACTGTGTCTTCTATTATTAAATTGTCACTCGCACCATTACGGTGGCCAAAAGTAAGTCCTGTGGATTCAGAACCAAAGCCATGCACATAAAATACAACATCAGGAATAATCTTAATCGTAGGATATGCCTTGATTTTCACTTCACCGATAGAGCTTTTAACACTCACCCAATCACCGTGAGAGATGCCTTTTTCATCAGCCTGAGCCTTGTTTATCCATAAATAGTTTTCTTTCATAATATCTAAAAGCATAATATTGTTGGTCGTAGAGTTTTGCGTGTGCTTCGCATCCCGCCCTGTAATGAATTTAAACATTCCCTTTGGAGCTTCACTATAAAGCTCATCTCTCCATACAGGCATAGGATCCACTTTCTTTTTTATCATTGAACTTAGATAACACTCCACTCGTCCAGACCTTGTACCAAGATTCTTTTTCAAGGCTGCGATAGCCTTTTCATCTATACAAGTGTCTTGCACATCGATTTTTTCACCGCCGGGAGTTGTATAGTACTTTTTATCTTCAGGATAGTATTGATATTCATTTTCCGATATCTTTTTAAAGTATTTGTCCATATTCGGATAAAACACACCTTTTTCTTTTAAAGTTTCATAAGCTTCCTCGCCATAAGTGCTAGTGATTATTTCTTCGTTTATCTCTTCTTGTGTTTGCTCATATGCATTGTTAAAGTTATATCCATCATCTTCATATATTGCATCTGCACCACTATCTTCAATCTCTTCTTGTATATACTCATCATATTTAGCAGCTATATCAAACAATGGTCTTGATATTTTTTCACTTAAACCTTTTAAAATATCAAAAACTGCTTTTGTTTCATACATAGGATCTAGTACTTTATTTCTTAAAACGATTGCCGGCTGTGTCCCTCCAAATGATTTTACAGGGTCTTCACGCTCAAAATATGTACACTCAGGTAAGATAACATCTGACATCATCACTGTGTCACTTGGCATTGTGTCTATAGTCACAACCAGATCCATTTTCTCAAGCATTGTCTTTGTCTTAGCAACATTTGGAACACTTTGCATAGGATTTTGCTTATAAGAGAAAAAGGCTCTTACAGGATATGGTGTGCGATCTTCCACAATCATATTTCTAAATCCTATCCATGTGCCGTTTTTCCCGACAATACTTGCCTCATTTCTATCTATACGTCTTTTGTTTGTTGTATATGTAGGCACTTCCACGCTGTGAGAATGCAGATAAAGTTTTTTCCCAAAGACAATCCCGCCTTTGACATCTATCCCTCCGCCGAGAGCTGTAAATATAGCTTGGGCACGACGCAATTGGAAATCTTGTTTACTCCAAGCAGTTCTTCTTCCTTGATAATACACAGCTCTTGGTGCGTTTGCCATAAAATCTCTGGCAATTTTTGTAATTTCATGTGCATCGACACCTGTTATTTTTTCTGCCCACTCCGGAGTATAGTTATTTGTCAATATATGTTTTTTGTATGTTTCAAAATGGTCCACATTTTTTTCTACAAAATCTTTGTTATATAAAACTTCTTTAATCACCACATAGGTGAGAGCGAGTACAAATGCAAGGTCGGTTCCGACTTTAATCCCCAACCATTTATCTGCATGTATCGCTGTATTTGTGTAACGAGGATCCAAGACAATCAGCTTTAAGCCTCTTCCCCGTGTACGTTTAAACATATCCATAGTGTCAGGTGTAAGAATTGCCTCCGCTCTGTTTGCACCCGCCATAATCACATAATTGGCATTTTCTAAATCTGCTTTTCCGTATGAGCCTAAGGTTAGGGTATAACCTGCTATAGTGGTCTGCAAACATATGGAAGAATGGTTTATGAAGTTTTTAGAACCAAGAAGATCTCCCATAAACTGCTTATATGTATGTTCACCCATACCTTCACCCGCACAAAAACCTATAGTGGAACGGTTATTTTCCTCCTCGTCGAGTATCTGTTTTAAACCTTGAAATTTATCAGTTCCATGTAAAATCGCTTCATAGGCTTCATCCCAGGTTGCACGTTTAAACTCTCCTGAGCCTTTTTTACCGATTCTTATCAATGGATACTTCAGTCTGTCTGGATCGTAAAGAGCATGTATACCTGCATCACCGCGGGCACATAACATATTTTTTGATTTAGGAAACAAGGGGTTTGGATTTAGTTTTTTCACTATGCCATCTTCGACATAAGCAAAAGCAGCACATTTATTAACACACATTTCACAAAGTGTGGCAACTATTGTGTTATTTGAAGAAGGTTTTTCTTTAGCCCAAAGAGTGGGAACGGAGGCTAAACTTCCACCAAGAACGCTTAATGCCACTGAGCCTTGAAGAAATTTTCGTCTTGATAGTTCAACCTTCATCTATATGCCGCCTTATATAATATAAGTTTATAGTATTGAAATTACTCTTAATTATGTGTTAAATCAGTCTTGTTATGTTTTGTGTAGATTTTTTTCATCTCAAGCCTGCCCAAGGCGTAAGCTTTATCTAAATCCCTAAAAGAAAAAGTGCTTAATTCATTTAGCTTATCACTTGACACATATATATCGCATAGTTCGATTTTGGTTAAATTATGCGAATGCCAAGTTATAAAAATAATTTTTTTAATCCAGCTTATAATTGATGAGGGTTTTTTATAATCATTTGGATAAAGATTTATCCCTATAATCTTATAGGGTGAAGTCACTAGTCTTTGTACAGGAAAATTATCTATCATGCCTCCATCAGCAAGTAATTTATTTCCTAAGGATACAGGCTTGATTAATGGTGAAATCGAACATGAAGCTAAGATAATTTCTTTTAAATTCGTTCCACTGCTATGATACTCGATATTTGCATCGCAAACATTTGTAACAGCGATATCAAGAGGCATGTTCAACTGAGAAAAAGAGCTTCTGTCTATTAAAGATGAAATAACTTCAGCATCCATATCCACTTTATACAAATAGCCTTTTCCGAGACTGAGTTTAAATATTTTTCTAAAAGCCTTTGATTTTAAAATAGCAAAAATCTCTTTAGAATTTCTTCCGCAAGCTAATGACCCGCCAATCAAAGCACCTATACTCGTTGCGCTTATAGCTTTAATTTTTACATTGTTTTCTTCAAGCACAGATATGGCACCAAGATGAAATGCCCCCTTGGCTGCTCCGCCGGATAAACTTATACTTACTTCTGCCGGAAATTTATTATCTTCCATTCACCATCCAATGTTTCAACTACTGCAGTACAACTCTCAACCCAATCACCACAATTATGATATTTTATTCCATCAATACTTCTAATCTCTGCTTTATGAATATGTCCACAAATCACACCATCATAGTTATTTTTTGAAGCATGCTTAGCCAAAATACTTTCATATCCAGATATAAATGAGGTAGAGCTTTTTATATTATCTTTTGCATACTGAGATAATGACCAATACTTTTTTATACCAAACAATTTTCTTCCAAAGTTTACTACAGAATTTAAATGCAATAATAAATCATACCCATAATCACCTAAAACTGCTAACCATTTTTTTGTCATTGTAATTGAATCAAAAAAATCACCATGTGTCACTAAAAATCTTTTGTTATTTAAGTCCACGTAATCTAATTCACTTTCTATTTTCAACCTATCCCCTAAAACAATAGGAATGAAAGGTCGTAAAAACTCATCATGATTTCCCGCTATAAAATAAACATTTGTAGACTTTCTAGCTTTACGAAGGATTTTTTGTATGACATCTGAATGTGATTGCTTCCAAACAAATTTTCTTTTTATAGCCCATCCATCGATGATATCACCTACTAAATATAGGTTCTCTGATTCATAATCCCTAATAAACTCTAATAATTTTTCTGCTTTTGAGAATTTTGTTCCTAAATGTATATCAGATATAAATATAGATCGAACTCTAATAGCTTCTGTCATTTGAAATGAAGTACCTTATTTATTTTTTAGAATTATAAAGAAATCAGGAGTTAATTTGGTTACAGTAGTTTTTTTAGAGTGAAGAAGTATGTTTTGCGTAGATTTTTTCGAGTAGTTTTGTTTGTTTTTTTGCTTCAAGCAACTTTTGTCTATTCACCGCAAACGCATCGAGACCTAAGATTAAAAATAAACCTAAAAAGATAAAGAAAATGGTTACAACGATTGCTAAGCCTAAACCTAGTGGAAGAAAGGATTTAAAAAGGATAAGAGCACCAAAAAAGACTATCGCCCATGATGCTCCAAGCAAAAAGCTTAGTATTCTATCGAATCTATCTTTTTGCATTGAGAGGGGTTTCTAGTGGTCTTCAACAGCGATTGCAGAACCGATGTATACAGTTGTTAACATCATGAAAATGAATGCTTGTAAAAGTGCCATAAAAGTAAGCAATGCAAATGGAATCATTGGTAGGAACCAAGGAGCAAGCATTAGGATAACCATTAAGAACATATCATCACCTTTTACATTTCCAAATAAACGGAAAGATAAAGAAACAAGGCGAGAGAAGTGAGAAACTATCTCGATTGGGAACATTAACCAATACAACCACCAAACAGGACCTAAGAAGTGTTTGAAGTATTTAACCACACCTTGACGACGGATACCTTCAAAGTTATAGTAAACAAATACAGTGAGTGCTAAAGTTAAAGCGAACTCCAAAAATGCAGTTGGAGCTTCAAAACCTGGGATTACACCGATTAAGTTGGCAATAGCAACAAAAAGACCTATTGTAGCGATTAAAGGAACATAACGACGTGCTGCCTCTTTGCCCATAACATCTGTACCCATTTGAAGAACACCAGAGATGTATGCTTCCATAAGGTTTTGAGTCCCTTTTGGAACCAGTTGAAGATTGCTCATAGCAGATCTTACAAGGATTAACGCTAATCCTGCTGATAATAGCATATGCGTTAAATAAATAAATGTCTTATCGTGTGAAATAAGACCGAAAAAAGTAAACAATTCACCCATTGGCGTGCTCCCTCGTTTAAAAATTTACGCAATTATAGTCAAAAGTCTATTAAAGAATTATTATTTACTTCTTTTTTTCTTTAATTTTTTTCGCTTTAAAATTTCGATTTGCAATGTTTTCTAAAAATACAGTTGCATAAGAACCCTTAGGAAGTGTAAAAGCTATACTAAAGACATTGAAGTCTTTGTTGTAACTCATCTCTATATCTTTTGGAAAAATAATCGCAGGACGGCGTAAACCTTTTTCATATAAAAATTCATCATCGTATTTCTCTTCAATCTTTCTTGCTTCACCACGGGCACGGTATACACCTCTTCCGCATAAAAGACCGGTTGGCATGATTTTTCCATCTTCAAAATCTTTTGCAGGGATTTTTGAGGGAGTGAAAAGTTTATCTTCAGAGGATAAATAGATATCGCCTTCAAGCAACTTATATTTTCCCCCGTTATGCTCACGGGAAAAAAGAACCCTTTCTTTTAACCATTCATTAAAAAACACACTCTGATAAATAGAAATCAAAAACTTTTTCAATTTCGCATCTTCTATAAACTCTTCACCGGCTATCATCGCTTTGGCTTGCTCTATAGAATCTCCGTCTCTGCCAAATCTTTGGTAACCGAAATAATTCGGGAGTCCCTGTTTTTCACTTTTTCTTGCCAGTTTTTCAATTCTTCCGGCTTCAATATTATCAACACCATAGAGTTTTATATGAAAACGATTTCCCGCTAAATCTCCCATACGTATAGAATGGTTATGTTTATGTGTGCCTATAATTTTTATCTGCGGATGTCTGAACTTTTTAAGTAATTTTTCATATTTCAACTCTACTGAGATGTATTGTGTGGTTGTTGCGTGCTTATCTTTTAAACCTGCATAACCGATTTTTTCTGCCGGAATATTTAAAAATTTTGCAAAAGCAGCTATCATATCCCATGTTGTAATCTCAACTTTTTTAACATGAATAACTAAAAAATTACCCTTATCTCTTTTATAATCTACATGAGGGATTTCATCTACGATAAAGTCTTTCTCGTTTTGCTCAAATACGAACTCCATAACTTCACCGTTTTGAAGGTATTCTCTTGGTATTTCATAGTCTCTTGACATTTATTCTCTCTTTTATAGTTGCAAGAGTTTTAACTCTTTAGAAGCAATCGCTATATCTTTTTTGATTGCTATTCTTAGTTCATCCAGATTATCAAACTTCTCATTGTTTCGTATAAACGACACAAAACTGATCGCCGCTTTTTTATCACAAAACACTTCACCATCGAGTATATGTGATTCTATTGCAAAACTTCCATCGGTGCTCACACGATGACCTACAAATGAAACAGATGGATGGTAATGTTCTTCATCATCTATTCTTGTAAGTGTTGCATACACTCCCTCTTTTGGAACAAGATAACCGTTTGTAGTGATGTTGATAGTGGCAACCAACTCTTTTTTACCTATCCCCTGTCCTGATATATGCTCGCCTTTAATTGTATAGTTATGTGCTAAAAATTGGTTTGCACCTTTTATATCACCGATAGTCAGCTTTTGTCTTATTTTATGAGAATGGACTGAGTCTCCGTTATGTGTCACCTCATCCACGACAATAACTTCACCATCAAATATATTTTTCAAATCATCAAAAGAGCATTTACGGTTTTTTCCAAAATGAAAGTCATAGCCGACAACCATCTTTTGGAGTTGTGGAAATTTTTCTTTTAAAAGCGATACAAAACCTTCACCGTCTAAATGCCTGATATCATCCAACTCTAAATAAACGATAGGATGATGCGAAAAGTTCTCTCTTTCCTTTTTTGGCGTAAGGTTTGCATAACCGGTTTCTATAACCACAATGCACCCATCTTCACCAAGCTGTGAAAAAAGTTCTTGATGTCCGACATGCATTCCATCAAAACCGCCTATAGCTATGGCAGTTGTCTTATCTAAATTCTTCAATCTCGTTTACCTTAGCTTTGTATGTTTAAATCTTAGGGAAGTATATCTAAAGCTTCATAAAACATCATTGATTGTTCTATCTTTGACTTTTTAACTTGAAATCTTTTAAACCCCAAAAAGCAAAAGTAAGACAGGCAGTAGTAATAAATCAGCCACTATTGCCATAAACATGGCAAGCATCGTCAACAAGCCAAAATAGATTGTCGGAATAAAATTAGATAATGTAAGGACACAAAAACCTATGATAATAATAGTCGATGTATAAAACATTGCTGTTCCTATGCTGCTGTGAGACTTAAACATAGCTATTTTAGTGTTGGTATTCTTCTTATACTCTTGAGTGAATCTGTAAATATAGTGTATCGTGTCATCAACAGCGATTCCTATACTGATGGCTGCGATAGTTATTGTCATCATATCAAGCGGTATATTCATCCAACCCATAAATCCAAAAATCACACTCACAGGGATGGCATTCACAACTATTGCGATGGCGGCAATTTTGAGGTTTCTAAAAAGTGCTAAAAACATGGCAAAGAGTATCAGTAAGACCACTCCTATTGTTTTAATCTGCGAATCAAAAAGGGACTGAAGCATGTTGTTGTACATGACTAAAAGATTTGAGACCTGATACGCTTCATGCTCTTTATTAAGCATATTTTTCAGATCTTTATCAATTTTCTTGAGTAAGAGATCTCTTTGCAAATCAGTTTGAGAATCAATCACTCTTGTGCTGATTCGTACTCTGTTGTTTTGTATATCTATATAAGGGGATAAAATTATTTTTTTAAACTTCTCGGGTAACTCTTGATATAAAAGTGCAAGAGTGAGACTGTCTGCCTCTTCACCGTCGTTTATAGTTTTAATGATTTCACCGATTGTTGCCAGGGACAAGACTTTTCCTATTGGCTCAAGTGAATCAAGATAATCATGAACTTCTTTTATCTTTTGTAATTTATTTTTCGTAAACCAATATGTTTCTTTATCGCTTTTAGTCTCAAGAAATTCATCTGCAAACTCATCAAGTTCTTCATCACTGTTTTTTTCAATAACTTGTATAGATTTTACCACATCACTGTTTTCTTTGAATGTCAATATGACATCAAGAGGCGTTGTGCCGCCGAGCTTTTTATCAATCAGTGCCATCCCTTGGTATATCTCTGTATCTTTTTTGAAGTAGTCTATAAAACTGTTTTCAACTCTGAGCTTACTTGCTCCGGTGATAGAGAAAACAACAAGAAGCACTGCCATGGCTAGGATTGTTTTTTTATAAGCATATGCTACATGAGCCACCCTGGAAGTGAATGGTCTTGCCTTACTTTCACCATTTTTTATTTCATTAGGTTTAAAGAGGATAAGAACAGTTGGAAAAAGTAAAAAAGTGCTTATAAGAGAAACTGTGATACCGATGCTCATCATCCAGCCAAAATTTATGATAGGAAGTATATTGCTGATTATCAAAGAGCTGAAACCTGCTATAGTGGTGATCACTACAAAAAATGACGGTTTAGCCATTGAGGTGATGGTGTTTAAAAGTAAATTTTCTTGGGACTCAGATTCGTTAAGAGAGTAAAGCTCTTTGTATTTTATGATGAGATGCACCACCAATGACATATTCATAATAAGTTGTAATGAGATGAAATTTGATGACACTATAGTGATCTCCCAGCCAAACAGAGCTAATAACCCACTTGTTATAAGAAGAGAAACAGTACATATAAAAAGTGCCAGTGCAACCCAACGCATTTTTTTAAGTAGTATGTACAAAACTGCTATTAGAAGTATCACAATGATAGATCCGAAAATTCTTAAGTCGTATCTAACAAACTCCACCATATCGTCTGCAATCATTTCTGTTCCACCTAGGTGAAGTTTCACTTTTTTGTTTTCAGACTCAAAGGTTTTTAAGATGCTTCGTATATCCTCAAGTGACTGATGCATACTTTCTCTTGCGCTGTCTCTGTGTGCTTTAAGACCTTTTTGTGCATCTTTAAAGCCATCTGTCTCATTCTGCATTAAAGCTCTTTGTTTTTTTAAGAGTGTGAATCTATCTCTTGCATCTAAAAGTTCAAAATACTTCTCATCTCTTTTTAAATTTAAAAATAATACAGTCGTTTTAAAGTCACTGCTTACTAAATTTTCTTTGTAAAAAGGTGAATGTAAAAATTCTTCTTTAGCAAGAGCCTTATCTAAGTTTTTAGATTCAAGGGTCGGTATACTCTTCATTAGCTCTTTGATGGGTTTTGGTGGAGATTGCAAGAGAGGGACATTCACTATAGAATTGATAGATTCGACTATATTTACGTCTTGAATTTTTTGGCTTAAATGCTTAATATTTTGTATATTAGTTTCACTTAAGAGTTCATCTTCTATACTATAGACCACCACTAAAAAACTTGGTGCTTCAAAATGTTTTTCTATCTCTCTTGCATACTCTAAATCTTTATCGCCCTCAAGCAACAAAGTCTCAGCACTTGCATCTATTTCAAGTCTCAATGCAAAAAAAGTCATTGTAAGTACAAAAACAGCCATAAAAAAAAGAACTGTTTCAGGGTGTTTTAAAATGTGGTTTTTATAGAGATTTCTCAGCATGTTTTTTTTATCATTTATCCAAGGCATCCATAAGCTGGGCTATAGTTTTTGTTTTTAAAAAATCTTTAAATTGCGCACTATCCGCTTTGAGGATACTCACACCTAAAATTTCCACATCATAAATCAACCAGTGATGTTTTGAACTCGGTGTTTCTTTAGGTTTATAAAACTTATAGGTGACCTCTAGTTTTTCACCGCCATTGACAAGATCGGTGACAAAATATATTCTATTTTCTTTTGGTTGGAGAATCTCTTTTATTTCAACTTTTTCATCTGTATATGCATCAAGTTTTGAGGAGTAGGATTTCTCCATTCTTTTTACATAAAGCTCGGTGAATCTTTTTTGTTCGTCTTTACCGAGTTCATTCCAAGTGTTTTTTCCAAGACTCAGCTTTGCCATAATCTCAAAATCAAATATTGACTGTAAAGTATGTATGATGTCGCTGTTTCTTTTGCTCTTGGATAAACTTTTATCTTGAACTATCAGAATAACTTCATCAATCTTAGTTAGCAGATGATTTTTTAAATCCAACTGTTCATTTGCCATCACACTTTGTGTGAATATAAATAAACTCCACACCAATAAAAAAAACCTTGCTATATACTTCACCGCTTACTCCTTGATTTGTTTTTCTCTGCGCTGTTCATAAATATCTCTTAAATAAGGATACAAATCCACAGCATCTTTTTTTATCTTCTCATACATTTGGATATCTAATGAAAACTCATTTATATATTCATAACTTTTCACCGCCGCATACTCTTTTTTAGTGTCCGTTAAGGTGAAGTGATCCCTTGAAGTGTAGTCGATCGGACTAAGATAAGCATCCGGAATTAAACTGATTGCGTCCCTTAGATTTGAGGGTCCCAAAATTGGAAGAACGATATGCACACCGCTCCCCACACCGTAAAATCCGAGAGTTTGCCCAAAATCCTCCTCATGAGCCTTTAATCCAAACTCACTCTGTGCCGGATCAAAAAGCCCTGCAACACCGATAGTTGTGTTTATAAGAAACCTTCCGGTTTCCTCAGAGGCATCTTTAAATTCACCTTGAAGAAGATTATTCACAAGTCGTATAGGGTAATATAAATTATGAAAAAAGTTAGCCACACTTTTTCTTATCTCCACATGAAGCACTGTCTTGTAGCCTTTTGCCACAGGAGTTAAAAGATAAATATAAAACATATCATTAAACTCTGTCATAATCCTGTTATAGCCACTCAGCGGATCATACAAAGGTTCTGCTTCAAGCTCATCACGAAACTCATCAAAATCATCCAACTCCGTATCATCGCCGGATTGTTCATCTGCAATCGCACTTTTTTCTTGCTGCTGAGCAGTTGCAACAGGTGTGTTGATATTTTTTAAACCGCATCCGGAAAAAAGGATAAACAACAGAAAAAACGGATAGAACATTTTCATTGATTATTCCTTGTAGTATTATGTTAAATGATTATATTGAATCTATTATGAAAGTTACGTTAAGGTGCAGTGATTAAATAAAATTATAACTCTGCATGCACTTTTTTATACTTTAATAATATATTGCAATTATTGCAAAAGCTAAGAAAAACATCAAGTGAGACATACCCTCAAAGTAATTTGTCTGCCCTTCATCTGTTGTCTTCCAAGCTAAAAGAACCGTTAAGATCAAGGCACCTATCTCTAACGGGTTGAAATCCAAAGTGAATCTTATACCGCTAGCATATGCCAGTGCCATTAAAACGGGAACTGTTATAAGAATAGAAACTGTTGAAGCACCCATGGCAATGTTTACAACTCTTTGTATTTCGTCATTTTTAGCCGCTTTTATTGCAGTGACTATCTCCGGTGAAACTGCAATAATTGCAATTACAAGACCTGCTATACCCGTAGAAACACCATACTCTTTAGCAAGTTTTATCCCATCAGATGCAAACACTTCTGCGCCAATGGCAATAATGGCAATAAATAAAAATATAGACGCAATTAATCCGATTTTATTAAACTTTTCAAATATATAATTATCTTCTTCATCTGCTTCAGTCATTGTTCTTTTCATTCTAAAAACTCTGCTTTTAGCTGTAGTTTTAAAGAAGTGTGTATGCGTTCGTGTTTGAAACACTAAAATAATAATATAAAAAGCCATCAGCAATATAGCAATCCACATCGAAGCATCTTCAATCACAGACTGTTCGTGCTTACCTAAACTTAACACACTCGGAACAAGCAAAGCCGCTGCTGTGACAAAGAGTATAGTTGTGTATGCACTTGAAGTCTCTTTGTTATGTTCTTGTTCTGTGAATTTTAAACCGCCTAGGAACACTGCTAATCCAAGGAGTACATTCATATCTACAATAACCGCAGAGATAATGCCGCCTTTGACTGTTTCAACAACAGAAGGATCAGAAACCGCCTGTAGTAAAATAATATATAAGAGCATTATCTCAACAACCACAGCACTCAGTGTTAAAACAAAGCTGCCATAAGGCTCTTGCAGGCGTTCTGAGAGTATCTCTGCCACTTCTGAAACAGTCAGAGAAAGTGAGCCTATACCAATTGCTGCAAATAATGTGGCCATACCGCCTTGCCCACTTTTATGAAAGTAAAATGCGACTGCAATACTTATGACTCCTAAACATATATCCCAATAATCTTCAATAAAATATTTAAGTTTTTTATCTTTTTTTTCTAAAGTTATCTCCAAATCGCTATCCTTATAAAAGTATAATAGTTGCTAAACCTAAAAAGCTGAAAAAACCAACCACATCTGTCACAGTTGTAAGCAACACAGTGCTTCCAATAGCCGGGTCAACACCTGCTCTTTGTAAAACAAGGGGTATAACACTTCCGAAAAAGCCCGCACTAATGAGATTCACCACCATAGAAAGTGCTATAACAACTCCAAGCATCGGGATGTTGAACCATAGATACGCGATAAGCCCGATAATCACCGCAAAAATAAAACCATTCACCAAAGAGATAAGCACCTCTTTAATAATTGTTTTTTTAGCATCCTCGCCTTCGATATCCCCCAAAGCCATTTGACGAACGGTGACCGTCAAGGTTTGCGTTCCTGCATTTCCACCCATAGAAGCAACTATAGGCATCAAAATAGCCAATGCCACAAGAGACTGAATCGTACTGTCAAAAATACCTATCACTAAAGAAGCTGCAATAGCAGTCATTAGATTAAGTCCCAACCAAACTGCCCGTGTTTTTCCAATTTGAAACATATTTTCTTCTTGCTCCGCTTCATCATTAACCCCGGCAAGGTTAAAGATTTGTTCAGTCGCTGTTTCTTGAATGATGTCATAAACATCATCAGAGGTAATTCTCCCTATAAGTATATTTTTATCATCTAAGACAGCAATTGCATTAAGATTATAGTTTGTAACCATCTCAACAACTTCTTTAATGTCAGCATGATGATGTACAGAATAATTTCTATGTTTATCGTATGGAATATCTTCAAAATTCAATTCCCTCTCGAAAATAATCAACTCTTCCAGCCCCACTGAGCCTAAATACTTATTTCGATTATTAACAAGGTGAACATGCCAAATATTATCAATTTCACCGCTTTCTTTCAATATTTTTAAGCGTCCAAGTGCATCACCGATTTTTTCAGTTATATTTGCACTGAAGAGTTCTGTCTGCATATAAGAACCGGCTTGATTCTCCTCATAAGCGATAAGCTGTTCAAGCATCTCTTTATCTTTAGTGTCAAAGCGTTCTAAAATGTCTTGAGATATCTCTTCGTGCTCTTCACTGATATTTTGAATCAGTGTGGCTGCATCATCGGTGTCCATAAGAGAGGCGATATTTGCAAGCTTTCTAACACTTAATATATCAGCTGTCTCTTCTTGAACATAATCGGGTAATTCACAAAGAACTTCTGCAAAAAGATTTTGAGGTATTTTTTTAATAACCCTCTCATACTCATCACTGCTCAAATCCCGCAGTTTGAGTAAATCCATCGCAATATCATAAGGGTGAACACTTGTGTCACTTTGCTTAAATAGATTGATTTCAGATTCAATAATATTTAAAACTGTTTTGATCTCTTCTTCATTTATATCCATAGCAATTTTCTCCTTTTATGTTTTAAGTTCGGAATTATATATAATAAATCTTAATTAAATTTTTATTATATAAATAATTCACTTATCTTTGAAATATGTTAATTTTAGTAACATATTTCAGC
>JACNLH010000142.1 GCA_014381585.1 Candidatus Sulfurimonas ponti | reverse complement strand
GCATCAGGTAGCCAAAATCTTTCAGTGGAGCTATGTGAGATATCTCTCTCATGCCATAGTGCAACATTTTCCATTGCGGGAGCTGCATAGGCTCTAATGATTCTAGCTAGACCTGTTATGTTTTCAGTTAGAACCGGATTACGTTTGTGAGGCATAGCAGAACTTCCCTTTTGTCCTTTTGCAAAAAACTCTTCAGCTTCATACACTTCCGTTCTTTGTAAGTGTCTCACTTGCACAGCAAACTTTTCCACCGAGGAAGCTAACATTGCAAGAGCGGTTGCAAGTCTTGCATATCTATCACGATGAACAACCTGGTTAGAACAAGGCTCCGGTTTTAGTCCTAACTCTGCCATTGCATATTCTTCTAACTCTAAGGGAGCGTGAGCGAAGTTACCCATAGCACCTGAGATTTGACCCACAGCAATAACATCCATAGTTTGTTCTAGGTTTGT
Source organism: Candidatus Sulfurimonas ponti (assembly GCA_014381585.1). Lineage (GTDB taxonomy): Bacteria > Campylobacterota > Campylobacteria > Campylobacterales > Sulfurimonadaceae > Sulfurimonas > Sulfurimonas ponti. The sequence goes on along the minus strand of JACNLH010000142.1, from coordinate 5,393 downwards.
TAAATGACGAGCCATCTCGTCATACCAAACTGCTAACGTTAGACCAAATGTAATAGGCTCGCCATGAATACCATGACTTCTTCCAACCATCAAAGTCATCTTGTGTTCTTCTGCTCTTGTTTTGATTGACTCCATAAGCAGTTTCACATCATCGATGATTATCTCCAGTGAAGCTTTCATTTGAAGAGCCACACCTGTATCAACTGCATCTGAAGATGTCATACCATAGTGAAACCATCTTGATTCTTCACCGAGTGATTCTGAGACACTTGTATTGAAAGCTATAAGATCATGTTTAGTCACAGCCTCTATCTCTTCTATCCGCTCAACTGAGAAAGTTGCATTTTTAACAATTTTATCTGCATCATCTTGAGGTATCTTACCTAATTTTGCCCATGCTTTCACAGCTGCTTTTTCAACTTCAAGCCATGCTGCATATCTTGCATGCTGTGTCCATTTTTCTTCCATTATCGGTCTTGCGTATCTCTCTACCATTATCTATCACCTTTGCAGTTTTTGTCTTATGATTTATGCTAAAATTCGCATATATAAAAGTAGTTTATTTTACATAAAGTATTGTAAGAAACTAATTAAAGCAAGGAAGTAGATTTGCCATTTATAAAGAAAAAAATGTTTGCTAAAGAAAAACAAAAAGCTTTCTTGTTTTTAATAAATGAACTGGGTTACACACAAAGAGAAGCACAACGTTTTATATCTAAAGGCAGAGTTTTAGTTGATGGTGAAAAGATGTTGAAGACTGCCGGTGAAGTTGAGGGGGAGTTTGAGTTTATTTATTTTGAACCTATAACTAAAGGTCTTGTGCCAGCTTATGTTGAAGAAGAGTTTGTTTTGTTTGATAAACCAAGCGGAGTTTTAGTTCACCCTCAAACAAAAAAGACACCCTACTCTCTTATCGATGAATTAAAGTATCAATTTGGTAGGGATGCAAATATTGCCCATCGAATTGATCAAGAGACGAGCGGACTTGTTTTGTGTGCCAGAAACAAAGTGAGTGAACGTGAAATCAAAATGATGTTTCAAGAAAGAGAGATGAAAAAAAAGTATCTTGCTTTGGTGCATGGTCATCTTGAAAATGATTTATGTGTTGAATCTCCGCTTTTAAGATCAAAGGCTGAGAGTGCTATTGTGAGGATGGTTGTGCATGTTCATGAAACTGGTAAAGCATCAAAGACTGATTTTAAACCTTTGGAGTATTATCCAAAGTTAAATATGACTTTAGTTGAGTGTTCTCCATATACTGGAAGACAACATCAAATCAGAGTTCATTTGTTTCACGTGAAACATCCAATTGTTGGTGATCCGGTTTATGGTCAATCAGAAGAGGATATGGTGAAGTTTCTTGATAAGACATTGACTCCAGAAGAAAGAATCAAAAAGAGTGGTGCTACAAGACTTTTGTTACATGCGAATGAACTGGAGTTTAATTTATATGATAAAGATTATTCTGTTAAAAGTAAGGTGGATTTTCTCTTTGAGATTTCTAAGAGCATAAATCATACATTAGAATAAGTTATACTTAGTATTTAAGTTTTATATAAAATTATCAAAAGCCCTATAAATAGGGCTTCGTAAAAATATCTTGTGTGAATAACTTTTTCCCTCTTAAAGGTGAAACATAAGCCTCATGGGCTTTACAAGCTATATATAGCTTGTAAAGCCCTAAAATAGGGACTTTGCTTATATATTCATTTCTAGTGATTAAGTGTAAATTTATATAAAATATATCTTAAGAAAATAAAGAATTGCTAAATTCATCTTCGTTAAAGTTTAGTTATTCACTGCTTATAACAAGGTGTGAATAATCACATTTAGGATTTAACGTATAACTTTAGAAGTTGATTTTATTTTTTAAGAAGAGTTTTGAATTTATAGGATAATTTTGAATTAGGTTTCCTATAAGAAAACTAGGGTATGATTACACTTATAAACGACCTCCCTGGTGTGTTGGTCGTTTTACTTTTTAAGACTTCAATATAAATTTATTAAAATTCATATTTTCAATTCATATCAAATATATTTCTGCCGAATACAAAAAAGTTTTTATCCTTTCCCGGCTAAATTTTTAAGAAAAAAATTTGCTCGTACAAGGAACTTTTTTAAACACCATTATACCGTTTAATGATTTTTTTGATTCTGTTTCGTAAGGTTCTAAGAGCATCACTGCTTGTTTCACCATCTGAGGTTAAGTTTCCAACTTCTTCACTGTTGAATTGAGCTTTTGCAACCCATCCAATCTGTGCATGATATTTTATACCGACAAATCTTACATCACCGAAGTGACCTTTACAAAGTTTATATATTTCTTTGATTCTATCTGAGTCTGTTTTTTCTGCCATTTAATTCTCCTACATTTAGTTTGTTTAATGAATAAAATTATTCTGACACTATTTTATCTCAAAATGCTTACAATTACCAGGTGGCATTGTCTATTTTTTATCATCACTTGTTGCAGCTTTGTAAAAACCTATAATTCCAACTAAAAAAATTGTTACAATAAATATTATCTGTGCTATATCTAAAGCTGTCATGCTGTTAATTCTCCTTGTGTTTTTTCTTTTAGTTGACCACAAGCAGCACTTATATCTATACCTTTTGAATCACGTATAGTGCATAGTAAACCATGTTTAATAAGATAATCAGCAAAAGCCGTCATATCTTCTTTTGAAGGTCTGTCATACGGCGTTCCCGGATAGGGATTGAAGTATATCAGATTCACTTTTGCTTTGATGCCGTGAAGCAGCTTTACAAGTTTTTTAGCAGATCCAAGATCATCATTTTTGTTTTTAATCACTAGATATTCAAACATCACTCTTTTCCTGGTGTCAATGGGAAAACGTTTCACCGCTTCAATGATAGAGTTGATATTATGCGCTTTATTCATAGGTATAAGCTCTGTTCGCAGCTCATCATCAACAGCATGAAGTGATATAGCTATATGAACGCCTAGGTACATTTCGCCGAGCTTATCTATTTTGTTGCTTAAACCGCTTGTTGAAACAGTTTGACGTTTACCACCTATGCATAGGCCCTCTTCTTCTTTAAATATCTCAATAGCTTTCGTGAGATTCTCAAGATTATCAAGAGGTTCGCCCATACCCATATAGACTATATTTATTTTACGGTTATGTTTATGATCATTGTCACGTTTTAGAGTGACAACTTGAGCCACTATTTCACCGGCAGTCAGATCTCTAGTGAATCCACCTTTTGCAGTGAGACAAAATGTACACCCTACTTTGCAACCAACTTGCGTGGAGACACAAATAGTGTATTTTGCTTCTTGAATCACTTCACCGTTATCGTCGAGTTGAGTGTTTTTCATTTTAAGCCAAACAGCTTCCATTGTTTTGCCGTCTTGAAGTTCTAAGAGATATTTTATAGTTCCATCTGTAGATATTTCTTTATTGGCAATTTTCAATGGATTGACTATAAATTTTTTGGAAAGCTCTTCTTTTAAAGATTTTGGTATATTTTTCATGTCATCAAAATTTTCTGCATATTGGTGATACAGCCAACCAAAAATTTGTTTAGCACGAAATGACGGTTTCACTATTTGCATCAATTCTTTTTGGGTGAAGTCTAAAAGAGAAGGTTTGATATCTGTCATTTGCTGGTTAGTTCCTTGATTCTTTGTTTCACGTGAAACCCTAAAAGCTCTTTTGCTTTTTCATGGTTTTTTAAAAAATCTTCATGAGCATTTGCATCGGTGAAGTTTGTCACACAAAAAACTCCGCCAGCTGGAATATTGAATTCCTGTGCAATTTTCAGAACGGCAAAAAATTCCATATTTTCCAAACCTACACCAAATTTTAAAAAGTTTTTTGCCAGCTTTTGGTTTGTAGAAATATAGTTTGATGAGTTTACAACCACATCTTTTTTATCTGTTTCATTTGTAGTGACCACATTGTCCAAAGGAGTGTACGCATCATTACTCAAAAAAGCAAGTTCTATGTTTGAAGCGGTTTTAGATTCTACGATGTCAAATATTTTATGATCTCCATAGCTCCCTGCACTTCCAACAAAAAGTAAAAACTCAGGCTTATCAAATAGGCAAAGTCTAGTTAAGTTCATGGCAGTTTCTATAAGTCCGACACCCATAGGTTGAGCAAAATTGAATGTTTCGTTATTTCCGGCGCAAATTATCATTTGTAAGTATTTCCTTTATAATCGTACAGCGACACCATTGTCGTGCAGGTAATGTTTTAAATCCATAATGTCTATCTCTTTATAGTGAAAGATACTTGCAGCAAGTGCTGCATCAGCTCCACATTGAAAAGCGTCTTTTATGTGTGCCATTGTACCTGCTCCACCTGATGCGATTACAGGCACATTCACAGCATGTGAAATTTGTTCGGTGATATTAAGTTCGAATCCTGCTTTTGTGCCATCTGCATCCATTGAGGTTAAAAGAATTTCACCGCAACCGCGATCCACAACTTCTTTTGCCCACTCAACAGCATCAAGACCGGTGTCGACGCGACCGCCATTTAAAAACACATGGTACTTATCCCCTGCTCTTTTCACATCAATGGCGGTGACTATACACTGGCTTCCAAATCGCTTAGCACCTTCGTTTATAAGTTCTGGTCTTTTTATAGCAGCAGAATTGACACTCACCTTGTCACAACCCACATTTAGAAGCTTGTAAATATCCTCAAGTTTTCGAATACCGCCGCCGACAGTCAGCGGTATAAAAATCTCACGCGCAACCTGGGCCACAATATCGACTATAGTGTCACGATTGTCAGATGAAGCGGTAATGTCTAAAAATGTAAGTTCATCAGCACCCTCTTGGTTGTAACGGCGTGCCACTTCAACAGGATCACCTGCATCTTTTAAACCTACAAAGTTAACACCTTTAACAACGCGTCCATCTTTTACATCAAGACATGGAATGATTCTTTTTGCGAAATAATTCATCAGAAGGCACACCTTATATATATGTAATGCAATTATACACATTTACTCTTATGAAAAGTTTTGTTATTTCAATATGAAACATAAATTATTTTTTAAAGACATTCAGAAAGTATCTTTGTGTATTAAATACAAAAAGTGATATACTCATATACCATAATTTTATAAGGCATAAGCATGAACAAAGAGTTAATTGAAGAGATAGAACAGATTCCAATGCTACCAGAATCAATTTTGAAAGTTGAAAAAGTGTATGCGGACGCTGATAGCTCTGTAGCAGATATGACAGCGGCATTATCAAGCGATCCGGTTGTTGTGGCAAATATATTAAAAATAGCAAATTCACCAATGTATGGTTTTTCTCAAGAGATTAAAGATATAGGGCGTGCTGTTTCATTATTTGGAAAAGATGCAGTTCGTTCATTTGCACTCAATATCGCTGCAAATGAATGTGT
>JACNLH010000039.1 GCA_014381585.1 Candidatus Sulfurimonas ponti | reverse complement strand
GATCTCTTAGGGCAAAATCCACGTATTTTAACAGCAGGAAAAAGTCCCAAAGAACATTATGCAAATATGTGGAAAAGTTTAGACAAAGATTCTAAATGGAGTGATGAAGTTATCAATAAACGTGCCGATGGCACGGATATCACTCAATGGTTAAGTATCTCTAAGATTACATCAGATGATGACACTGCTAGTAACTATTTAGGTATTTTCACTGATTTGACAGAGTTGAAGGCTATGCAAAAGTTTGCAGAAAATGCAGCTTTTGAAGACACCTTGACGAAACTTCCAAACAAAGCAAGTTTAGATAAAATTCTCACTCAAAACAAAGAGCAGACTTTAGTCGTCTTGAATGTGAATAATTTTTCATATATCAATACTGTATACGGTTTTGAAATAGGGGATAAATTACTTATTAATCTTGCTCAAATATTCCAAAAGATGTTTGGTTATAAGAAAATTTTTAGAATCAACTCCGATGAGTTTGGGCTGCTTTTAGACCCTTCTGTGGATATTAAGGTTGAAGTGGAAAAAATTAAAAACTACTTTTATAATACAGAGATCTCTTTGGGTACGATCACTTTGCATATTTCATTCACCTATGGGGCATTTTGCGGAACTGAGAATTTATTAAGAAATGCTTCTTCTGCTTTAAAGCTGGCAAAACAAAGAGGACGGAACACTTTGTTTATTTTTGATATAAATGAAACACAAAAACAAGACCGTTCAGCGTTTATAAAATCAAACAAAATACTTTACAAGGCATTAAGTTCGAATAATGTTGTTCCATACTATCAAGGTATCCGGGATAATCTTACAAAAAAAATAACAAAATTTGAAGTGCTTGCAAGAATAAAAAATAATGGCGAAATTATTTCACCATATAAGTTTTTAGAACCTGCAAGATTATCCGGGGTGCTTCCTGAAATAACTAAAATCATGATAGATAAAAGCTTTAAAGAGATGTCTCAAAACACATATGCTTTTTCTATTAATATCACAGAAGAAGATTTGATTAGAGATTATTTATTGGAGTATTTAAATAAAAAATCTAAAGAGTATTCAATCGAACCAAAAAGAGTTATTTTAGAAATTCTTGAGGGTGTGAGTTCGGATGGTAAAAAAAATCATATAAAGCAACTCTCGGCGATGAAAGAAAGGGGTTACTCTTTAGCTATTGATGATTTTGGTTCTGAATATTCCAACTTTGAAAGAGTTTTAGACCTTGAAATAGATTTTTTAAAAATAGATGCAAAGTATATTAAAGATATAGATACAAATAAAAAAAGCTATGAGATAACCAGAGCGATAGTGTTTTTTGCAAAAAATGCAAAAATTCCATGTATCGCAGAGTTTGTTCATGATGAAAATGTTCAAGCTGTTGTAGATCAATTGGACATAAATTTCTCGCAAGGTTTTCATTTCAGCGAGCCGCAAGTAAAACCTCAAATATAACTAATTATAAACTTCAAGAGTAAAATGCTATAATCCTTTTATGAATTATAAAAGCATCGCTCAAGAGACATTAAACATAGAAGCGCAAACCTTACTTGCCGCAGCAAAAAACATCAATGATGTGTTCGATAAAGCAGTGGAGACAATACTGGCGTGTCAAGGGAAGTTGGTGGTCACCGGCGTTGGAAAATCCGGACTGATCGGTGCCAAAATGGCAGCGACCTTTGCTTCAACCGGAACTCCCAGTTTTTTTCTTCACCCGACTGAAGCACTTCATGGCGACTTAGGGATGATCAGTTCAAATGATGTGGTGATTGCTATCAGTTATAGCGGTGAAAGTGAAGAACTCAGCTCAATTCTTCCACATATCAAACGTTTTGGAACACCTCTTATCGGGATGACAAGAAATCAAAATTCCACCTTAGGTCAGTATAGTGATTTAGTGATAGATGTTGTAGTGCAAAAAGAGGCTTGTCCTCTTGATATAGCTCCTACGAGTTCCACCACTTTAACATTGGCGCTCGGTGATGCTTTGGCAGTGTGTCTTATGAAGGCAAGAGATTTTAAAAAAAGTGATTTCGCTTCTTTTCACCCTGGCGGTGCTTTAGGAAAACAGCTTTATGTGAAAGTCTCAAACCTTATGCAAACTAAACACCTTCCAATAGTCCCAAAAGAGACAAAGGTGAAAGATGCGATTCTTAGCATCAGCGAAGGACGTTTGGGGACTGTTTTAGTGGTGGATGAAGATGATAAACTCATAGCGCTTGTAAGCGATGGGGATATCCGACGTGCACTTTTGAGAGATGATTTCTCACTTGAAGAAAATGTTTTAAAATATGCGACACAGAGTCCTATGACTTGCGAAGATGAAGATATGCTGGCAAGTGAAGCACTTGTGCTCATTGAAGAGAAAAAGATACAGCTTTTAGTGATTACAGATAAAGAAAAAAATATAAAGGGCGTACTGCACATTCATACGCTTATAGAAAAAGGAATATCATAAGAATATGATGAGATTAAACAAATATATAGCACACCATTCAAGCTACTCTAGAAGAGAAGCTGACGCAGCAATTCAAGCGGGTTATGTCCGTGTTGATGGTGAAATCCAAGACAATCCGGCTACACAGGTCGATGAAAAAGAAGTGATCGTTTATGTAAGTGGAAAGCAAGTGACCCCTAGAGATAAATACACTGTTATAGTCTATAACAAACCAAAAGGCGAGTTAGTGACTAAAAGTGATCCAAAGGGCAGAAAGACAATTTATGACGGTCTGGAAAAAAAGTATAAACACTTTATCCCTGTCGGACGGCTAGACTTTGCAACCGAAGGGGTTTTACTTTTAACAGATGCTTCAAAAGTCGCAACTGCTTTGATGAACTCCAATCTAGAGAGAATTTACAAGGTGAAAATTAAAGGTGAAGTGACTCCTGAGATGGAAGCCGCGATGCTTAACGGTCTTGAGCTTGCAGATGCAACTGCCGGCGGTCATTCACATTCCACTGTGACAAGTATGACTTTTGCACCGTTTATCGGATATAAGATTCAAAAAAGTGAGCATAATTATTCTATTTTAAAGATAGCAATATCTGAGGGACAAAACCGCGAGATTAGAAGATTTTTTGCACATTTTGGAACTGAAGTGGCTGACTTGAAACGTCTCTCTTTTGCAGAGATAGAGCTCAATAATTTACCAACAGGGAAAAGTAGATTTTTGACTAGAAGTGAGTACTCTGCATTATTTACATTTTTAAAAGCAGATGAAAAAGAGCAAAGAGAAATCGGTAAAACGAAAAAAGATACGCGAAGAAAGTAGAAAGAGTCTTGGATTTCACACAACTGCTCCGTCCAAAAACTTTTGATGATTTAGTGGGACAAGAGCATTTAAGCTCACCCACTTCACCACTAAGAATTTTATGTGAGAAAAATGCTTTAGGACATAGTTTTATCTACGGTCCTGCAGGGACTGGAAAAACTTCTTTAGCCAGAGTCATAGCATCCACAATGGATTTGCCTTTTTATGAGTTCAATGCAACCTCACTCAAAATCGAGCAATTGCGTAAGATATTTGAACAATACAAAAATGCACTCCAAAAACCTCTTATATTTATAGATGAAGTCCACCGTTTAGCAAAGAACCAGCAAGAGGTTTTACTTCCTGTTATGGAGAATAATGCTGTGCTTATTATCGGCGCATCAACAGAAAACCCCTTCTTTTCACTCACCTCTGCAATCCGTTCACGTTCTATGCTTTTTGAACTCAAGAATATCTCCAATAATGCTTTGTTAACACTTGTTCATAAAGCCCTCAATAGCACCGATATCAGGCTTGATGGTGATGCTGAGGAGTATCTTGTTAAAAGCTCTTCAGGAGATGCCCGGGCTATGCTTAAGCTCTTGGAGTTTTGCTCAAATATTGATACTGACATCACAATAGAACTTTTAAAATCCTTACGTCCGAATGCTATAAGTGCAGGGAGTTCTGAAGCGGGTGTGCATTATGATTTAATCTCGGCGATGATTAAATCTATCCGCGGTTCAGATGCGGATGCCGGGATATATTATTTGGCACGTTTGATAGAGGGCGGCGAAAGTGCTGATTTTATTGCCAGACGTCTTGTGATACTGGCGAGTGAAGATATAGGAAATGCAAATCCTCAAGCCTTAACACTGACAACTTCTTGTATGACGAGTGTGAGTAAAATCGGTTTTCCAGAAGCAAGGATTATTTTAGCCCAAGCTGTCACATATCTGTGTGCTTCACCAAAGTCCAACTCTTCATATATTGCAATCAATGAAGCTATGAAAGCGGTGAAAAACGGATTGATGCTGGATATTCCAGAGGCACTGAAAAATAATGCAGAGGGCTATATATATCCTCACGATTTCGGTGGCTATGTAAAACAGCGCCATCTTACAAAGAAAATAAAGTTTGTTGAGTTTAAAAGTATCGGATATGAGAAGAAAATGAAAGAATGGCTAGAAAGTTTGAACGATTTTACTTAACTTTAATTATCTTCGGTATAGACTGCAACATAAATATAACGGTACACATTTAAGGGGTAGACAATGGAGCTTACTACAACATCTGACACACTTAGCATCTCTGGAAATATTAAAAGTATCAATGATTTTCAAGATATAAAAAATAGATTGGATTCTATGAAAACAACAACGAAAAACATAGTCATAATAATTAAGGACTCTATTTCCGTGACATCCTCAGTGATAGGTTATTTTAATAAACTAATTTTAAAAGATAAAATCACGCTTCGTATGAAAATTGGAAATGCAGAGTTGATAGAGTTATTGGATGATCTGCATCTTATTGAAACATTTAATGTTTCTAAACTATAAACATAGTATTGTTTAAATTTAAAATCTAATGCAAGATACAGCTGAAAGTTTAGAAACTTATAAGTATTTACAAAATTTGACACTTTTATGTGTTGAAGGGGATAAAACAACTCAGCTGCTGTATACGTCTATTTTTCAAGACCTTGTTAAAGAAATAGTTTTTGCTCAGGATGGCCACTCAGGATACGAAAGTTTTAAAGATATAAATCGAGATATAGACATTCTTATCTCTGATTACTCTATGCCTATAATGAATGGCTTAGAAATGATAAAAAATATTCGCCAGATTGATAAAATCATCCCAATAATATTTGTATCAGCTATCGAGGATGTGCAAACAATTGTCCAAGCATTGAGTTTGGAGGTGAATTATTTTATTCAAAAACCTATACAGAGCCATGAAATCATAAAAGCACTTGAAAATTGTGCAAAACTTCTTATTGCAAATGCAACACTGAAAAAGCAAAAAGAAAAGTCATTATATCATTCATATCAAGAAGATATAGGATTTGCTAAAGAATTAAATATTCTTCGAAATGACTTCTATTATCAAATGATAGATGGTGATACTACGGTATTGGTGGATTTTTTATACCAACCACTTGATGTATTAAGCGGAGATGCTTACTGTGCTAGATGTATTGCCCCTTTAAATTCTTTTTATCTTATGGTGGATGGGATGGGTAAAGGCCTCTCAGCATCTTTAACGGCTATGATAATGACATCATTTGTCAATCATATTATAGATAAAATGCTTCAAACAGACAGTTTTGATTTAGCAGTGTTGATACATGAAACAATGGAGTATATTAAGCCGATACTTTTAGATGAAGAGGCTTTAGCGATTGATTATATTCACATAGATGATGAAGAGAAAACACTTTACTATGCAAAGTTTGCGATGCCTGTGCTTTTGATGGAAAACCAAGAATCTAAAATCATAAGGCTTAAGTCAAATAACGGACCCTTGTCAAAATGGCAAGACACATTCAATATCGATAGTTATGATATAAGTGATATAAAAAAGTTTTTAATATATTCAGACGGTATAGTGGAAAATACAA
>JACNLH010000132.1 GCA_014381585.1 Candidatus Sulfurimonas ponti | reverse complement strand
GCTTATGTACAATTTTAGGAGAACTGATGAAATTATTTATAACAACATTTTTAATACTTTTTGCCCTTGAATCTATGGCAGAAGAACATATGCTAAAAGAGAGTAAATATAAATATGTTGAGCAAAGTATAGGAAAAGGTAAACCATACTTTTTAGAACTTGGTTCGGACAGTTGCCGCAGTTGTAAAATCATGAGTGCTATGCTCTATGAAATCACACAAAAACATCCTGAGTATAATATTCATTATATAAATGTAAAAAAAGAGCGAGAAGTAGCTAAAAAACTTAAAGTCATGATGATACCAACACAAATCATTTATGATAAAAATGCTAAGGAAGTGTATCGTCATATTGGAGTGTTGAGTGGTTCTGAACTAAATAGTTTATTTGAAGAATACTCATTCTAATTTTGAAAGAGGCTTATTATTTCTACAATAAAATTGCAACATTTCTGATTAGCTAGTTAGTTAGTTATAAAATATTAACTCTTTAACAATCTGTACTTTACTAAACAAATTTCTTAACAGCTTTTCTATTCGAGAACCAAATTATTATGACAAAAGCAATTTATTTTATCTTCAGTACAATCATATTTGGTTATGCTTTCTTTTATGACAAGAATACAACGACTGTTTTTTTCAATAATTGGAAGCGCTATCATACTATGGCTAGGTGGATGGAAGTATTATGAAACAACTCCTGATAATATTGAGTTCAACCAAGAAGTCATAGCACTAAAATATAAACCTAACACAGTGATACATGGAAAGTTCATTGCTAATCCAACAGAGATTGCTTACCTTTACGAGTACGAAGAAGAGAAATTTGTAGGAATTATTACCACAAAAGATAATACCTTTGCTTATGCTTCAATGCTTATAGCAATTTTGATTATATCATCAAACTTCGGGATTCTTGTTTTTTAAATAGTATTTTAATTAAAAATTCAAGTCTATCTGGAACAATATTTATAAGAGCTTTGTTTGCTCCAAAATCTGGTAAATTTGAAAATAAAATTTAAATGTAAACTACTAAAATACTTCAACCCTATTTCTACCATTTACTTTTGCTCTATACAATGCCTCATCACATCTCTTTAGTATTGATTTAACCGTATCGCCATCTATATACTCAGTTATACCAAAGCTAGCAGTGATACTTCCTGCAGATGCATGTTTAGTTTTTTGAATTTTATCTCTTAGTTTTTCTGAAACTATTTTTGCTTCAGCTACAGATGTTTCTTTAAATAATATAACAAATTCTTCTCCACCCCATCTTGCAAATATATCATTTTCTCTTAACTGAATTTTGACATTTTGTGCCATCATTATCAATATTTCATCACCTATTAAATGTCCAAATGTATCATTAAAGCTTTTAAAGTTATCAATATCGATTAATACTATAGAAAGCGTATTGTTATATCTTTGAGATCTAAGTATTTCATCTTTGAATATTTCATCAAGTTTATTTCTGTTATAAACACCTGTTAGCCCATCAATATAAGCTTTTCTTTCTGTTTCAATACGTTTTGCCTGTACTTTTTCAATAAGTGTTTTAAACATATTTGACAAAGTTCCTATCTCATCTTTTAAGTTCAATGCAGGGATATTATTTGGATTTAAACTTTGGCAATCTTTTGACATATACTCTGATAACTTATTTAAAGGAGCTACAATTTGATTTGAAAGTATATTTAACAAAACAATTGCAATCACTAAAGCTATTAATGATTCAATAATTAAATCTTGTATAATTTTATTTTTCATCTCTACTACTTCAGAGATATCAAAAATCATAGACACTTTCCCGCCGTTTTTATTGCTTGTATCTAAAGACAAATATAACTGATTTGTATCAAAGTCTATAAATGGCGATTTCTTGGGTAAAATTTGGGTGTATTGAGGACTTAATTCTTTTGCTAACTTAATATTTTGATTATATTGTCTGAGCGCATCATTAGCTCTTTGTATTAAAAAATTCACTTTAACTTTATCAGACAATGGGTCTTTGAGGCTTTCTTTAAATCTATCTAACTTGGTCTGTAACTTTTTTTGAAAATCAATAGGATATATATTTCTATAAATAGCTTGATGCTCTTTATCATATACCGCATTAAACTCTTTAGATGTATAGTCACTTTTTCCAATTATATTTAAATAAAGAAGCTTCTCATTATTTGAAAGCTCTTCTACAAAACTTGGAAGCTGAACATTGCCGTAATTTGCACCTGAGATAGCAAGAGAAGCTGTTGAAACAATAGAAGCGGAAGAGTTTTTATGAAAACCCATGACACTTTGAACATAATTTGATAAAGAGTTTTTATAGTGCTTGTAAGATAATCCTCCAAGAAGGATAATTACCAAGAAGAGATGCAATACAATAATCTTTATTTTAAGAGAAATAAACATTTTTTTTTACTATTATTATTTTTTAAAAACATCAATTACAGGAACTGAACAAGTTCCATTTATACAAATATCTGCATAACCTTCATGACAGCTATAGCATGTAGAAACATTTAAGGAGGGGTGCATTTCACTTATATCATTACCATCTCTATCATAAGTACCATATATTGGTTCGCCTTCATAGTGCTCGGTAACAAATACGATTCCTTGATCTTCATATATGGCTATTGCAGTTAATCCATCAGGATAAGGACCATGTGTTTTATACAGTTCAACCTTGTCTTTAGGTACATATATATTTAACTTTGTCCCTTTTCCATTGTTGATCCAATTATACATGGAGACTGTTTGCTGGACAAAAAGTGGCGTATCTTTAGGTAAAATGACATCTTTACCAGGAATCATACTCTCTTTAACTAGAACCATATCTTTTAAATTTTTAATATAATGAGCCAATGAATAGGAGTCTGCTAGTAATATTGAAGATAAGAATATTAAATAAAATAATTTAATCATTTCTAAACCTTTTCTAAATAACTAAGATTGTATCATATAACGAATATTATCTTACTTAGATGTAAGAAAGTCGATTTGTAAGGAGGGGAATATATTTACTTAAAACATAGCACATTTGCGAACTATGATATAGTTTTAATGGCTGTCAGTTACTGACACAAAACTCTCAACGGTCTCAAATAAAGCGATTTTTATAACCTCACCACTTGATTGCGACCGCTTCTTTTTGCTTTGTACATAGCATCATCAACTCTTTTAAAAAGTGTTTTTGATGTGTCATCTTGCACAAAGGAGGTGATTCCTATACTCGCAGTCAGCTTTCCTATAGTTCCAAAATTATATTGTGCTATCTCTTTTCTAAGTTTTCTTGCAAAAGCACAAGCTGATTCTTCTGTGTCATTAGAGACAATGATGGTGAACTCTTCACCGCCTATGCGGGAGACAATATCACTTTTTCTCGTATTTAAAAGTAAAACATCTGCAAACTCTTTTAAGACGCTGTCTCCGACTTGATGACCAAAGTTATCGTTAACAGTTTTAAAAAGATCAATATCGAGCATTATCAGAGAGATATTGTATCCATAGCGTGCAGCTGAGGAGATCTCTTTTTCTAAAACTGAATCATAGTATTTTTTATTATACACCTGTGTTAGATGATCGATAAGACTGACTTTTTCAATATATTTTTCCGGTGTGATATCTTGGCGGATAGAGCTGTACCCTATAATATCCCCATTATAATTAAACTCCGGAGAGACACTCACCCTCACCCAATAAAATCCGCCATGCTTTTTCACATTTTTAATTTCACCGTGCCATTGCTTACCGCTTTGGATTGTATCCCATAAGTCTTTGTAGATTTCCGGTGAAGTGTCCGGATGCCTGACAAGATTATGTGCCTTTCCCAACAACTCTTCTTTTGAGTATTCTGATACATTGCAAAAAGCCTTGCTTGTATAGGTTATGCGTCCTTTTAAATCTGTTTTAGAAGCGATTACATTTTCATCATACACACTAAGTAAATACTCAGAAGCCTTTTGTTGGAGTATATTTTCTAAATACACCCCGATTTTATGTTGTAAAACAGCATCGGGCATAGGTTTTACAAGATAATCCACCAAATGAAAATTAAAACTTCTATTGATTAAATGTTCTATATTCTCTGCAGAGATTAAAAATAAAATAGAGATGCCTTTTTCCATCATCAACTTTACAATCGAACAAGAGTCTTCATCTAAATCTTGTGTATCAAATATAAATAAGTCTATAGACTCTTGCTTTATACATTGAGCAACGCTTTCATAATCATTTTGTGCAATAGCAATGGATAAGTCATGCTCTAGAATTTTTTCTGAATACACTTCAACAAGTTCTATGACTTTTGGATTATTGCTGATAACTAAAATCGATACATTATCTCTATTCATGGTGTTATACCGCCTCTCCTATAGTATAAAAACAATTATATAACATTGATTATACTGTTTTTTTTAAAATATCTGCAACTCTCAAAGCGTTTGCATAAATCGTCCATGTGTATGGCACACTTCCACCGGTGGGCATAAAACTGGCATCTGTCACATATAGATTTCTCAGCTCATGAGCCTTACAGTTTTTGTCCAGCACCGAACTTTTCGCATCCTCGCCGAATCGGCACCCGCCAGCGACTAAGTTGGGGGGAGGCGCCGCAGAGATGTTGTAAGAAATCTCTTTTGCCCCCATCTCCTCTAAAACCTCCACTGCTTTTTTCGCTAAATGCTCCCCAACCTTCACATCATGCGGATGCCCCCAAAGATTTATAGCGCCAACAGGCACACCGAACTTATCTTTTGTTTTTTCATCCACACTTACAAAACACTCATCCGTAGGCAGCCAATCATTAAAAACTTCAAATGTCAAAACTCTTGAGCTCGTGAGTTGTTTATGGATTCTGTTTTGAAGCTCTTCACCCCAGATAAGTTTTCCATCATTATTATAAAACTCCCGGCTCGCACGCGAAATAACATTTGCATGCTCAAACAAAAAGTCTATCGTTCCGCCCTTGTAATTTATACCGTCATCTTTAAACTCATACCAATCTTGTAAACTTCTGTTAAAAAACAGACCTGTCTGCATGAGCTCTTTTTGCTTGAGTGCATCAAGGTCTTTAAAATGAAACCTTCCTTCACCGCTTCCACCTGCTGAGAAGATTAGATTTTTCCCGACTTCACCGTTATTGTTTGCCATTCCATTTGGAAAATACTCATTTTTTGAGTTTAAAAGCAAACGGGAGGTCTCTATCGCCTGTGCGGCTAAGACAAATATTTTTGCAGTGATCACATGAGAATTTAAATCTTTATCATAATAATGCACTTTTGTGATTTTTTCTGCATCACTATCAAGTTTATACACAAAAGCCTCGGTGATTATCTCAGCATTGCATTTTTGCAAAAGTGCAGCTCTCCCGCTCCCTTTTGCTCCGGTTGCACAAGCATAACTTCCACAAAAATCACTATAAGAACAAGTGTTCCTATCAAGTGCATCTCTTGATAGAATTGCGCGGGGCGTGGGGATAGACTCAAATTCAAGACTCTCGCAAGCTTTGTCAAACCACTTTGTGACTGCATTTTCTTCGAGCTTTGGATAAGGGAAGTTTCGTGTGGAACGAGGCTCTAAAAAACTATGCTTCACCACTTCACCGGACACACCGATCACTCTCTCGACCTTTTCATAATAAGGCTCTAAATCTTCATAAGAGATACACCAGTCTACAATATTGGCACCTTTAATTTCACCAAAAACAGACTTTAACTTAAAATCATTTGGCTTCATTCTATGAAAATATCCACTCATTAGATTTGACGAACCGCCAAGCATAGAGCCATTCCAAAAACTCCAAGAATATTCATGTCCGTCGTATCTTGTAACAGTTCCATTTTCTTCACGATTGTTAATAATATGGCGTTCATCTTTAAGATCGGGGGTGTATAAACCTCTGCGAGAGACTGCCAACTCATCTTTTGAAACATCTTCTTCTCTAAGATTTTTCCCCTTTTCCAGCACTGCAACTTTGTATCCTGCATTTGAAAGCTCGTAGGCTATCGGTGAACCGCCTGCTCCGCTTCCAACGATACAAATATCATAATCATATTTCATAGATACATCTCTTTAGGACGGGGTGATCCTGTTTTATGATTTAGCCATTTCCAGCCAAATTCATCTTTGTTGACTCCATACAGCGGATCACCTAAAACTGCTTCCATTATGTAAGAAAGGACTGTTTTAATCCACGTCTCCCCCCAGCTTGTGTTTGCAATACTTTTGAGTGTATCTTGACGCTCTTGGGGAGATAGATTGGTATAGACTTTATTATACTTTGCAACAGCTTCTTCATGAAGCCATTTTGTGCCATTGCGTAAAAACTGTTTGTCTTGCGCACTCACACGTGAATGTTTGAAAACCAGACTCACATAAGCATACGCATTCGCTTGTGTGATCATCTCTTTGGGAAACAAATCCTTCTGAACAACTGCCAATGTTTGCAGGGGTGTTATGGATGCGAAAAGGGTGTTGTTAGCTGTAACCATAACCAGAGTGCTAAGAAAAGTCGTTTTAAAAAACGTTCTGCGAGATTTTATTTTCATCTTGAGTGTAACTTCACCTATAGTTTTTTATATATAAATTGTAGCTAAATTATGTGTGGGCTTTGTGTAGAATCTTAATAAATCTGTAACAATCACTTGCTATAATGCACTAAACTATCACAGGAGATATTCATGAAAAAGATTCTTATACTCACAATCCTTGCTGCATTGTCTATGACAAGCCTTTACGCAAATCCAAACTATGCAATGCAACATGCAAACCCTATGCCGAATTTAGTGCGCTACACACTTGGTAATGCTGAATTACTGGGGCTTGATGCACAACAAATCGGAAAAATCAAAGCTTGGGCTAAACAAAACAAGCCTACGATGAGAAAGCTTGTCCAAGATGTGATGCATCAAGAGAGAATGCTTATGGAAGAAGCGCTTGGAGCAGATCTGAACACTGCAAAAATAGCAGAAGAAACACTTAAAACCCGTCAAGATATCATGACATTGAAAACACTTTGCAGAGCACACCTAAAAGGTGTTTTAACGCAAAGCCAATATAAAAATGTTCTTGGTATTTACCGTTCCACACTTCCAAAAATGCAAATGCAAATGCAAAAACAATAAACATCTTCTTCTCTGATTAGAGAGCCCAGACAGCTTCTCTATTCAGATAAGCTTGTGAATCAGCCACACTTCCCAGTGCCGCATTTCATAGCTTCTTTAGGAGCTTCTTTTACAGGTTTAGCCATTGAGGAACCACATTTACCTGTACCGCATTTCATTGCTGCTGGTGGAGCTTTTTTATTTGCGCCGCAAGTGCAATTTTTTGTATCTTTACATGTGCATGCAACTTGAGCGGGACATTTGCATGTTTTTCCTGTCGCTGCATCTTCACAACATGCCGGTTTCTTAAGTTCACCTGCAGGAGTTTTACAGCACTCTGGTTTTTTCATATCCGCACCCATTGAAGCACCGCATTTTCCAGCACCGCATTTCATAGCTTCCGCGCTAAGCGTGCTTGCTCCCATTGAAACAAACAATAATGCACCTGCAATAAGCGTCATTAAACTAAATTTTTTCATCTATCTGTCCTTATGTTGAATTAACTTCCAAAATTATACACAAAGAAGTGTGTAATGTTTGTGTATAATTTCATATTCATATAACAAAAGGTATTCCCATTATTTTAAGCACACAAACATTATTAGAGCAATTCCGCTCATTTTATAAAGAACATAATCCTAAAAATTTTGAAGACGCCATAGAAAAATTTGCAGTCTTCGGCGGTGTTGGCTGGGGCTCTATAGACACCTCTAAACCCACACTTGAACTTATAGAAAAACTCATTCTCAGCGATTTTAGATTTATCCGTAATGATGTGACTGAACTCACAACCGGTATGCCTCTGTATCACTCTATTTTAACAGGTATTGCTATGGGCGACGGCAAAACGCACACAGCTTATAAACGGGCAAATATTTCTAAAGAAGTTGGGGATAAAGCTGTAGAAGAGTTACGTGATAGTGGCATAATCCGTTTAGAAAAATCTAAAAAAGTATTTACTTCCTGGGCAGAAGAAGATGGAGAAAAAATTTCAAACAAACTTTTCTTCACTTCACCGTTTTTACGTTTTTGGTTCGCTTTTGTTTCACCGCTTTTTAAAGGTGTGAGAGACGGTGACTATAAAGAAGTCAGAGAAAGATTCACAAATAGACAAAGTGAGTTTTTGCAAGCAACCTTCGTGGAGTTGGCACATGAACTTATCAAGATAAACGAAAAAGAAGACCCCATAAAAGAGATATCCACCTATTGGGATAACACGCATGAAATCGATATTTACGCTAAAACAGAGTCTGGGAAAACAATCGTAGGGATTTGTAAATACACAAATACCAAGCTCAAAAAAAGCGCTTTAACAAAACTTCAAGAAGATGCAAAGCAAGCAAAAATTCAAGCAGACACTTTTATCATCGTTTCAAAAAGCGGATTTTCAAATGAGCTTAAAGCCTTAAAAGGTGAAAACCTTAAACTTTTAACTCTTAAAAGCTTTAAAAACTTACTCTAAAAACTTTTCCACACCCTTAGAAGATATAGGCTTAGAGTAGTAATACCCTTGAGCTATGTCACAGCCAACATCTTTTAAGAAATCTATATGTTCGCCTCTCTCAGGCCCCTCTGCAATAATTATTAAATCCAATGCTTTTGCAAGGCTGACTATCGCATTTGTAATGGCAACATCATCTTTATCTTCTGGAATATCTTTTATAAACTCTCTATCGATTTTGAGTTTATCAATCGGAAGCTTTTTCAAATAACTCAAAGAGGAATATCCTGTTCCAAAATCATCAATCGCGATAGTCACACCTAAAGTCTTAAGATCCATCAAAATTTCAATAGTCTCATTGATATTTTCCATCACAACACTTTCTGTAATCTCAAGTTCTAAAAGAGAAGAGTTGATTTTATTTTTTGTAATAGCCTTTCTTATATACGAATGTAAGTTTTGGTGAAGCAACTGTTTTGCAGAGATGTTTATAGATAAGGTCAGGTTTTGCATTGGAGTGTCTTTCCATAATGCAAGTTGCTCACAAGCTTGATCTATCACCCATTCTCCAATAGGGATGATTAAACCGTTATTCTCTGCGATTGGGATGAATTCCACCGGTGAAATAAGTCCGGACTTCTTATTGTTCCATCTTAATAGAGCCTCGACTCCTACAATCTTTTCATCTTTCATCGATATTTGTGGTTGATAAAGTAAAAATAACTCATCATTCATTATAGCTTTATGGAGTTCACCTTCTAAACGTAATTCACTTTTGGTTCTCGTACTCATTTGCATATCATAAACGGCATACTGCCCTTTACCCATTTGCTTTGCCCGGTACATTGCTATATCTGCATTTCTCAGAAGACTCTCAGCGTCATTTGCAGTGCCAGGGTATGATGATATACCCATAGAGACGGCAGTGTGCACATCATACTCCTTGAGTACAAACTCTTCTTCAAACACTTTATGAATTCTTTGAGCAATTTTTTCCATCATGGAAATTTGAGACACATTTTTAAAAAGAAAGACAAACTCATCCCCGCCGAAGCGTGCAAACATTTCAAAATCTGCAATACGGTTTTGAAGCCTTTTAGCAACATTTTGCAAAAGTAAATCCCCCACGGAATGACCTAAAGTGTCATTTATTGCTTTAAAATTATCTAAGTCCAAAAACAACATATAGATATTTTGGGTATCCTTATCGCTCATTAATTCCTGTATCTTCACATTATATGCATGTCTGTTTGGCAAACCTGTGAGGCTGTCATTATTTACCTGGTGTTCAAGATTATCTATTGCTGTTTGCTCTTTTTTATAAATTATACAAATCAGCCATATTCCCAGTATCCAAAAAATCAAATGCACAAACACTGTAAACTTTAAAGATTTCATTACTAATGCTTTTATATCTGACATTGGCATACTTACGCTCACGCCGCCGGCTCTTGTGACATTCTTGTAAGTTTCTTGATGTCCATGACATTTCAGACAAGCGGCATTGACCGGCATAGGCCGGATAAGACGCATATTGTTAACCCCGTTGATCTCAGAAAACTCTAGAATTTCCTTGAGCTCCGGTTCATTTATAAACCTTAATAAAGATTCCCTCTCCCATACATCTGCAACATTCTTCGGATTTAAAAGTTCTAAGGCTGTTGTGTGTGATTTAGTTCCATAAAGACCTACAGATTCTTCATTTATTTGTCGTATCATAGATGCAGGATTCATCAATGTTAATTTAGTTCCAGAAGGAGTTTCTATATCTCTTTCGAGCATATGATCCATATATGGACTGGGCACTGTTCTTTTTTCATCTATTGGTACGTATATCCCGCCATGGGATGCAGCCCACTTTCTAAAAGACGTGTCTTGCGCAAAATTCGCATCTAAGACATCTTTAGCGATGCTCATAGTATGATTATATTGATTATAAGCTGCAAGAGCAATCGATATAATAACCACAGCAGTCCAAGCAATAATAATTAAAATTTTGAGGCTAAGGAATTGTTTCATGAGCTATCATAATCCGATTAGGCTTAATCACTCCTAAAATTCTATTATAAACTCTTATATAAAGATAGGATTTGATATACTGTCCCAGCAAATTATACAATAGAGTGTCATATGAATAAAAGAGTGCTGTTACTACATGGATGGGGAGGAAGTGATTTTCCCCATTGGCAAAGCTGGCTGGCGTCTGAGCTTGCTAAAGATTATGGAAAAGTCAGTTTTTTACAATTCAGTGATTTTGATTTTCCTGATTTAAATCTTTGGAAAAAAGAGCTTATCAATGAACTCGCAAGCTTTAAACCCGATATAGTCGTATGCCATTCTTTGGCGAACACCTTATGGTTTCACACAGTTGAGGAGATAAAAGAAGTTGCAAAACTCTATCTCGTGGCACCTCCGAGCTTTAACTGTGACATTGAAGAACTCCAAACATTTTTTCCATTGCAAACACCCACAAAGACATCCGCAAAAGAATCCCTGCTTCTTGCCTCAACAAATGATCCATATATGACTTTAGATGAGGCAAAAAAACTTCAAAAATCGCTCAACATCCCCATGAAAGTCCTAGAAAACGCCGGTCATATAAATAATGAAAGCGGGTACGGAGAATGGCCTTGGATTCTAGAAGAACTGAAAAAAGATTTAAAAAAAGGCTAAGCTAAACGTAAAGGTCTAAAATTTGGTTTGGATTTGACGCAGTTAATTTATCTAACTCTTTTGCCGTTAAATCTTGCGTTTCTTGAGTGGTTTGAACACTCTCATCAGCCTTAGCCTGTGTATCCGTCTCCTCTTTAGCAACACTTGTATCGGGTCTTCCAACCTGTACACGCATAGGTGAAGGCGATTGGAATAAATATTGTTCCACATTCATAACATCCTCCTCGTATCTCATATTGTATCATAGAAATAAATAATATATTATAAATCATTTTCTTAAATTTTAAGAGTATAATTGCAAAAAAAGAAAACCGAACATGCAAAACTTAATAAGCCTCCTGACACAAAAAACAAAACTCAAACAAGAGTACATTACAAACATTTTAAAACTCCTTGATGAGGGTTCCACCATCCCTTTTATCGCGCGTTACCGTAAAGAGATGACCGGCGGGGCTAGCGATGAAGTGCTTCGTGAATTTGAAACTGTCTATATAAGCAGTAAAAAACTTTTAGAACGCAAAGAAGAGGTTTCACGTCTTATCACCGAGAGAGCCACACTTAGCGAGTCTATCAAAAAGAGCATCCAAGAGGCTGAGAGTTTACGGGTTTTAGAGGATATTTATCGTCCATTTAAAGAGAAAAAAAACACTCGTGCCACGACTGCAATAGCTCAAGGGCTCACACCATTAGCTAACACCTTACAAGTTGCAAAACTCACAGTCAGCCAATTGCAAGAAGAAGCAAAGAAATTTGTCAAAGGTGAAGTAAGCTCAACTCAACTTGCCATCAAAGGTGCTCAGGATATATTAGCTGAGAGATATGCTGAACTTCCCCGTGAGAGAGAAGCTATTCGTAACACCATGCAAAGATTCGGCTCTCTAGAGACAAAAGCAACAAAGAATTTTAATGATAATGGAACTTTTAAAAACCTTGCAGGTAAGAGTGAAAAAATAGCTTACATCCCATCGCACAGATACCTTGCCATCATGCGCGGAGTGCATGAAAAAGAGTTGTCGGTGAAGATAAGCATCGATACTGACCGTGTCGAGCAGAATATACGTCAGTACAAAATCCCCCGCAATGCTTCAAGCTCCAAAGAGCTTTTGTTTGATGCATATAAAGATGGACTGAAGCGTCTTTTACTTCCTTCACTTGAGAGAGAAGTGCAAAATGAATTAAAAGAAAAAGCCGACCTCGCAGCCATCTCTGTTTTTGGTAAAAATCTTTCTCAGCTTTTAATGACTCCGCCTGTTGCAAAGATGGTTATCTTAGGAGTTGATCCTGCCTTTCTCAGCGGATGTAAGCTAGCTGTTATAGATGAGAATGCTAATTATCTAGAATCGGCTGTCATCTATCCGACAGAGCCTAAAAAAGATTATGAAAACTCTAAAAATAAAGTGCTCCAACTTGTTAAAAAACACAATATCACCGGAGTGGCCATAGGAAACGGAACAGGCTCGCGAGAAACTCAAGAGTTTTTTGCACGTCTAAACAGTGAAGAAAAAATCAAGCTAAGCTACACCGTTGTCTCAGAAGCCGGTGCTTCGGTCTACTCTGCTTCAAAACTGGCCCTTGATGAATATCCTACACTCGATGTGACTATTCGAGGGGCCATCTCTATCGCACAAAGATTACGGGACCCGATGGCAACACTGGTGAAGATAGATCCAAAATCTTTAGGAATCGGGCAGTACCAACATGATGTCGACCAAAAACTGCTAGAGAAAAAACTCTCTGATGTGACAAGTGATCTTGTAAATCGTGTGGGAGTGGATATAAATTCAGCTTCAGCTGCCCTGCTTTCTCATGTTGCAGGCATAGGAGCTAAAATAGCACAAAACATCATAGATTTCAGAGATGCAAACGGTGACTTCACCACAAAAGCAGAACTTTTAAAAGTAAAGGGTTTGGGTAAAAAAGCTTATGAGCAAGCAGCCGGATTCATCCGTATAAAAAATGCTGAAAATGATTTTGACAACAGCGGTATTCACCCAGAGAGCTATGTTATTGCCTCAAAACTCATAGGTGAAGATTTGACACAAATAGATGTTAAAGAAAAAGCAGGCTCTATAGATGTTGGAGTGGAAACCTTAAAAGATATCATAAAAGAGCTTCTCAAACCCGGTTTTGATCCAAGAGAGGAGCTTCCTGTCATCCCGTTTAAAGAGGGCTTAACAGATATAAAATCTCTCAAAGAGGGAAGCTTTGTCTCAGGAGTTGTAAGAAATATTGCTGATTTTGGAGCATTTGTGGATATCGGTCTCAAAAATGACGGGATGATTCATATCTCTAAGATGAGCGCTAAAAGAATACAGCATCCTTTAGAGGTTTTATCTCTAAATCAGTATTTACCTCAAATAGAGGTTGTATCCATAGACAATGAAAAAGGAAAAATCGGGCTTAGTTTGGTATTTACAAACTAAGACTTATACATTGTAAATATAGAATATGTCATAATTGACCTACAATTTATCAAGGAGATTCTAATGCAAGAAGTGATCTTGAACGAGAAAAAATACACTATTAAGAATGGACATTGTTCAAGTATCGAAAAAGTCTTAGTCATAGAAGACTCTTCTATGCTTCTTGAGAGTATCAAAAACAGCATTCACGCAGAGCTTCAAATGGAGTGTGATATTGCCTCAAATGAGCAAGAAGCTATGGAGTTGCTGAAAAGGAACTCTTATGATCTTGTCATAGCTGATATCTATCTACCAGACAGCAGCGGTAACTTTATAGGTTATCTAGTTCGTAAAAAACATCGTATAATCATAATAACCGCTTCTGACAATGAGGAGAAGCGAACTAAAATCGCATCTTTGCCGATTGTGGATTATCTCTATAAAACAGATGAAAGAACTATTTTAAACTATCTTATGAATTCTATACGAAGACTTCAAAAAAATGAAAAATCCACCGTGATGATTTGTGATGATTCACAACTATCCAGACTGCAAGTAAGACAGCTTATTGTGCAACAAAACCTCCCATACATTGAAGTGAAAGATGGTCAGGAAGCTTATGATTATGTTATCAAAGATAAGCTTAAAATCAATCTTCTCATGACAGATGTGAATATGCCCAAAATGGATGGTGTGAATCTTATACGTCATATCAGGCATCACCACACAAACAATGAACTCCCGGTTTTGGCATTTTCTTCAGCAGGAAAAGCTTCTATGGTTGCCCAACTGTTAAAGACAGGTGCAAATGATTACATCTCTAAACCTATAAATAATGAAGAGTTTTTAACACGCTTGAATATCTCGCTTGATCAATCAAGATTGCATGCTGAGAATCAACAACTCATACAAAACTTAAAAATGATGTCTGAAACAGACTTTTTAACAAAACTTTACAATCGAAGTTATTTTTATAGAGCCATTAAGCTTATACAAACACAGAGCAAAAGGCATAAACAAGCTTACGGTGTTTTAATGTTGGATATCGACCATTTTAAAATTATAAATGACACGCATGGGCATGAAGCTGGGGATATGGCTTTAATCTCTTTATCAAAAACATTACTCGAGACCGCAAGAGAATCTGACATCATCTGCAGATGGGGCGGTGAAGAATTTTTGATTTTGATTCCAAATACAAATGCAGATGAACTCTCGGGCTTTGCCCAGCGTATAAGAACCACCATAGAGTCCAGCCCTATAAAACATGAAAACAGTTTCAATCTGACTGTTTCTATCGGTATCTCCATATCAACTGACAACAATGTCGATGATGTGGACAATGTCATCTTTAATGCTGACAACAAACTCTACAAGGCAAAAAACTCTGGACGCAACTGTGTTGTTTTTTAGTGTTTAAACAACACTGACTTGATTACGTCCATTTTCTTTTGCTTTGTATAAAGCCTCATCACATCTTCGAAACAGACTCTGCGCTGTATCGCCATCAAGATAAGAAGTGACTCCTATACTCACAGTTATGGAACCCGCAGTCGGATGCTTTAGCCCTTCTATCTCTTTACGCAGTTTTTCACATATAATCTGTGCTGATTCTTTTTTTGTCTCAGGAAAAAGTATAACAAACTCTTCCCCTCCCCATCTGGCAAATGTATCAGCATCTCTGACTTTTTTCTTAACATCATTTGCCAACATTATAAGAACTTCATCTCCGATTAAATGACCATAATCATCATTGAATTTTTTAAAATGGTCTATATCTATCAGAGCAAGGCTAAGGTTTCGTTTATATCTTTTGGTCCTTAAAAGTTCATGTTCAAAATTCTCATCAAACTGATTTCTGTTATTCACACCCGTCAAACCATCGATATATGCTTTTTTTCTGATTTGGAGCACTCTTCTTTTTTGATTGATTATAATTCTATACATTAAATAGCCCACTATCATAAGCAAAATAAATAAGACTGCTCTCACAAGCTTGTTGCTTTGAAGCATCATACGGATAAAATCGCTTGTCACATAAGAAACGAACCATGCCACAGTTTGATTTGTATCTAAATTTTTGACAGGTAAAAAAGAGAGAGCCTGCAGATTATCATCTTTGCTCAGCAGTACAGAAAACTTCTCACCGCTTTGAATGCCTTCATCAATCTCATCTGCAGCTTCTTCCAATAACTCTTGACTTCCCTCTAAGCAATGAATACTCGAATGCTCATCACTTGCAGTTACCATAAAATCCTTATGTTCATCACTCTGAGTATAAATAAGAACAATATCATCCCTTATCCATATATTGGCATCTAATATTTTTTTATTCACCAAGAAATGTGTATGTATTTTACTCACCTCTCCAAGGTATTTTATGAACTCGTTACTGGAAAAAGATATCTCCATAGCTCCTAGATGAACCCCATCAGCATCAAAAAGCGGAAACACATTTCTAAAGCCATGTGCTATTTTTCCTTGGGTGAAACCTCTCATTCTGCTTTTTGTTTCATTGACATGCTTAAAATCTTTTCTAACACTCGATAAATCATCTCCGAATTTATCTAACTTATGCATTCTTAGAAAAGCTGTATTATCGGGAAGAACAAAATGGTATTGCAAAACACCCTTTTTTTGCAATCTTTTATAAATATTTGTTACAAGAATCTCTAAATCTTTTCTAAGCACTGTCTGTTCAGATTTTGAAGCAGAGGCAATCTTAGAAAACAGTTCAATAAATCCGGGTTTTTCAACTGTCGCCTCGTAGGCTGTTTCTGCGGTGATATTTTGATGGTGAAGTAAAATCTCATAATGCGTCTGTAAATCATTTAAGTGATTTTCCAATGCCTTATCTATCCTATCAGCCTGCATCGTTTGAGCAGCATGATAAACAAGAAAATTCACAGCAAGTAAAGCACACACTATGAAAAAAACCACCTTTATTTTATAGCTGATCATAAAGCCCCTTTGATTGATTGTACTCCTTATGATATTAATTTAAACTTATCATCTTGAAAAATATTCTTTCCAAAAATTAAAGCTTTTTTTGAGCGCTTTCATTGTAAAATACAATTCATAATCACACATAAAAGAGCCCCATGATACAACTGCAAAACATCTCAAAAAACTACGCGACTCAAGAACTTTTCTCAAACCTGAACTTCAAACTAAACGCAGGAAACCGTGTTGGTTTAGTCGGTCGAAACGGCAGTGGGAAATCAACTCTTTTTAAACTTATCTTAGGTGAAGAGAGTGCGGATGAAGGTGAAGTGATTATCCCCAAGAACTATAAAATCGGTGCACTCAAACAACACCTCACCTTCAGCGAAAAAACACTCCGCGAAGAAGCTGCATTGGCTCTCACTGATGAGATGAAATATGACACGTACAGAGTGGAAAAAATCCTATTCGGTCTTGGCTTTGTGCAAGAGGACCTAGACAAAGACCCTCTTTCATTCTCCGGCGGCTATCAGATTCGTATCAACTTGGCAAAACTCCTTGTCACCGAACCAAATCTTTTACTTTTGGATGAGCCGACCAACTACCTCGATATTGTGTCTCTCCGCTGGTTGAAGAGTTTTTTGCGTGCATTTGCAGGTGAAGTGATTCTCATCACCCATGACAGGGATTTTATGGATGGAGTCTGCACACACACTATGGGTCTTGTTCGTAAAAAGATAGAAATAATCCCTGGCGACACTCACAAGTTTTACGAGCAGCTCAAGGCAAATGACGAACTGCATGCAAAACAAAAAATAGCACAAGATAAAAAGGTGAAAGAGCTTGAAGAGTTCATCGCTAAAAACAAAGCCCGCGCTTCAACTGCTTCGCTCGCTCAATCAAAGGTGAAGCAATTAGAAAAGATGGATAGACTGGAAGATTTAGGATTTGACAATGCGCTAGAGTTTGAATTCAACTTTAAAGAAACTCCTGCAAAAGTGCTTCTTGATGTGAAAGAATTGAGTTTTGGTTATACGCCAGAGAACATACTTTTTAAAGATATATCTTTTACACTCCAAAAAGGTGAATGCCTTGGAATCATAGGTAAAAACGGAAAAGGAAAATCAACTCTTTTAAATACAATTGCCGGTGAATTAAAGCAGATAAGCGGTGAAGTGAATTTTCACACAAGTGCATCTTTCGCTCACTTTGGACAAACTAACATCGCTCACTTAAGTCCTGACAACACTGTTATGGATGAGATATATGTAGGAAACCCAGGCCTTGGTGAAGCACAGGTGAGAAGTATCTGCGGAGGGATGATGTTTAGCGGTGAAAATGCTAAAAAGAAAATCTCTTTGCTCTCAGGTGGTGAAAAAAGCCGTGTTATGCTTGGTCAAATCATTGCCAGACATGTGAATGTTCTTTTTCTCGATGAGCCGACAAATCATCTTGATATGGATTCTATCGAGGCATTGACAAAAGCGATACAAAAGTTTGAAGGTTCTGTTATCATCGTAACACACTCCGAAGAATTACTTCGCCGTGTTTGTGACAGACTTATCATTTTTGCCAAAAACGGCGCTGAGTATTTTGATGGCGGCTATGATGACTTTTTAAGTAAAGTGGGTTGGGAAGAAGAAGAAACTGAAGAAAAGGTGAAAGCCGCTCCAAAATCATCCAACAAAGAAAACAAAAAACTCCGTGCAGAACTTGTCAGAGAACGAAACAAAGTCACTTCACCGCTGAGAAAAAAAGTGGATAAACTAGAAGCCAAAATAATGGAGCTTGAAGAACAGCTCGAAGTTCACCATCAAGAGCTTATAAACTCTTCCAATGCCGGAGACAGCGCTTCTTTGATGGAGCTTTCTAAAACTGTATCTGATGAGGAAAAAAAAGTTGAAGACTTGTTTGAAGAACTCGAAGATGTGCAAACACAGCTTGATGAGATGAATGAGAGTTACGAGCAAAAGATAGAGGAAGTGTCATGAGTTTAGAATTATATTTTTTACGCTCATCCGAGCAAAAAATAGTTGCCGATATGGTGAAGTATGCACGGCTTGATGCACATCAAAAATATACAGAGTTCTATGGTCTCACCACAAAAGACTTAGGTCTGTATGCCTTAAAAGACAACTGTGTTGTCGGTGCTATCTGGTCACGAAAGATTGACGGTGTCCCTATGCTGAATATGGCAGTCTTGCCAGAGCATAGACAAAGCGGAGTGGCCTCTTCTATGTTAGAGCAGTTTTTACTCGAAGCCGGCGAGCTGTATGAAGAGGTGCAAATCCAAGTGAATGACACCACCCGCGGCTTTTATGAAAAGTTTGGATTTGAGACACTTGAAAATTCCAGCTTTTTAATTAAAAAACTGGAAAAAAAAGCAATCATACGCCCAAGTGACGGATATGATCCAAGAAGATGGATGGATTAAGTGGCAAACTGAAAATTGCTTTTTCCTTTTGCTTTGGCTTCATACATAGCCAGATCTGAAGCATGCAGCAACTTCTCCCCCACTGTTTCATCGTATATATTCATACTGCTGTATTTATATAAACTAATCCCTATGCTCACCGACAACTTTAAAAGATGCCCCTTAACCAACAATGGTTCTTCAAAAATATCTAAAAATTTTTGGGCGATTATAGATACATCTTCCTCATTTTTAATATCTTTTAAAATAACGGTGAATTCATCCCCTGCCAAACGAGACAAGACATCGCTTGCCCTTGTGCAAGATTGAAACTTTTTGCATACAGCTTGTAAAGCTGCATCGCCCATATGATGTCCTAAGGTGTCATTTATCTCTTTAAAATGGTCTAAATCCATAAAGAACAAAGCAAGAGAACTCTTATGTCTTTTCGCATCTCTGATACTTTGCTCAAATCTATCCATAAACAAGGCTCTGTTTGGCAAGCCTGTTAAATAATCATGTGTGGCTTCGTATTGCAACTCTCGTGTTTTTTCTTCTAATTCTCTATGAAGTCTGATATATGAATTCACATCACGTGCTGATTCTATAATCCCTATGCAGTTTTGATTCTCATCAAATAAAGGTGAAGCTGCCAACTCTACAAAATCATCACTTCCATCTTCTCTTCTATGATTATGTAAAACGGTCACTGCTTTTTTTGATTCAAGCACGGTTTTTAAAGGGCACGGGTCATCCATACCCTCACATGGAGTGTCTCTATGGTGTGAAATTTCATAACACTTTGGAGAGCTAGGATCTATAAAACTTCGTCCTTTTAGCTTTTCTTTTATGGCGCTGTTCATGAGATTGACACTGTAATCGGCATTGATAATCATAACAGGGTCTGATATTCCATTTAAAATGCTCTCTAAAAACTTATGTTCTTTTTCTATCTTTTGCTGTGCTGATTTTTTTTCTGTAATATCTATGTTGAACCCAAAAAGCTTCACCGCTTTTCCATTAAGATCTTTTCCAAGTGTCACTGTGTCTAAAATCCAGATAACTTCACCGTCTTTTTTAAGCATGCGGTACTCCATAACATGGTTTTTACCATATCTTGTTTCATTCACACTATAAGATGCCACCCTCTCTCTGTCTTCTTCATGTATCATAGCTTTCCAAGATGCGAAGTCTGTCCACTCATCTGCTTTATAACCAAGAAGCCTTTGGCTGCTTTGAGACACATAGGTGAAAGAATTCTTTTGTATGTCAAATTCCCAACCTATACCATTAAGACTGTCTAAAAGAAAGTTTAAATTTTCTTTTTCTTGAATGTTCTCATTAATAATATCGATAAGTTCATTGTGGCTTAAATTTTCCATCTCAACAGTCTTCCTGTCTGATTTAATTATATTAAAAACAGTTTTTTTTAAAGTAGTCATATTCTATCTTTTCTTTTATTAGTTAAATATTAAATTTTCTTATTAAACAATCTGACAAAAATGCCATTTCAGATAAATTGTGCTATACTCGAAAAATTTAATTATCACAGGTGTATATCTATGGATTTTTTAGAAATCGAAATTAAGGCACAAAGGTATTTACTTAGCAGTGAGCATATCAATGAACTCATTCAGTATACAGAGCCTCAGCCCATAGCAGGCAGTTCTGATCTTATCGAAGGGATTATTTCTCATAAAGACAAAGTGCTTCCCATTATCAGCATAAGAAAACTTCTAGGTTTTGAGACCTACACATCTGCACAACTTCAACTCCTGCATGACGTTGAGGGGCAACATATCGCTTGGGTGAAGGATTATGAAAATTCACTCCGCAGCGGTGAAAAATTCACTAAAGCGCTTGATCCTCATATGTGTGTGCTTGGAAAATGGATTGATACAACACTGCAATGTTTAAAGTGCAATGCAAACGGATATATAGATATTTTAAAGCGGGAAGTCATCGGGCATCATAATGCACTTCACCTTGAGGGTGCAAAATACTTAGAAAATATTTCTGATGATATGAGCATAGATGAAAAAATAAAGATCATTGAAATGCATAAAACAAACACCATCAAAGGGATCCATTCTTTGCGGGATAATATTCAAAAATTGACCTTGGCTTTTGAGCAGGTGATTATTTGTGATATAAATGGTGTGGATGTCGGTTTTATCGTTGACAACATTGAAAAAAACCACACACTTGATGAAAAACACTACCATACAAAAACAACAAATCTTTCACCAAACAGCCCTTATATTCAATTTATTGAACATTATGAAATCAACAAGAAACTTATGTTCAGCATTAAGTTCACAGATAAGCTTTTTAATCTTGTAAAAAGTTTTAAACAGCAGTCTTTATAAAAGTTTTTCGATATCCCCTTGTATCTTTGAAGGGTTTGTCGAAGGTGAATACCTTTGTATGACTTTTCCATTTTTATCCACTAAAAACTTTGTGAAATTCCATTTAATCGCGTCAAACCCTAAAAAGCCGCCTTTTTCTTTTTTTAGAAATTTATACAAGGGATCCGCTCCCTCTCCATTCACCTCTATTTTTGAGAACATGTCAAAATGAACATCATACTTACTCTTGCAAAAGAATTTTATCTCTTTGTTTGTCCCAGGTTCTTGGTTTGAAAACTGGTTTGATGGGAAAGCTAAAATCATAAAACCTTTTTTCTTATACTTTTGATAGAGTTTTTCAAGTCCTTCATACTGGTAGGTTAAACCGCATTCACTGGCCACATTCACGATTAACAAAGCTTTGCCTTTATACTTACTTAAAGAGATCTCTTCACCCTCAATCGTTTGCACTTTAAAATCATATATATTCATACTGTTCTCCTTGGCGATTAAGAGATTTGTCAATAGCAATAATGCCAAAAAATATTTAAACATCTCTATCCTTTTATAAATTTACTTTATGGTAATATAGTGCAATTATAACGAAAACTCAAGGGATACAAATGAACTTAGACAAGGTGATAGCAGGATTTTTCATCATTCTGGCAATGACACTCAACTTCGGTTTTTGGTACGGAGATCCACTCGATATGAACATGCACTCCAAGTATGAGCTTTTTGCTGCGATTGTTGTTAATCTTATCGCGACTGTGCTTAAACTTGGAGATAAAACACAAATAGGCTCTGTGCTTATCGCCACAAGCTTAGTGGCAAATTTGCAACTCCTCGCGGCGGCCACTTTGTGGACAATTTTCACGGATGCAAAGAGCATCGATCCTGAGATATTTGGAATCATCATCTCTTTGAGTGCCGGAGCGCTTCTGGCAAACATAACCTCTGTGGTTCTTTATGTCGGCGACACACTCAAATCTAAAAGATAAAAAATGAACGAGGGCTCACTTTGGATAATCCTGCAAAGGATGCGTTTACCCTTTATAGTTATTTTATCAACATACACTTTGGCAATGACGGGGCTCTTGCTTATACCGGGAGTGGATGCAAATGGAAACAGCTTTCATCTGTCTATATTTGACGCTTTTTATTTTGTAACCTACACAGCCACAACAATCGGTTTTGGTGAACTCCCCTTTGCATTCACCCATAATCAGAAAATCTGGGTCAGCGCATCGATATACTTAGTTGTATTAGGATGGTTTTACAGTATCGGAACCCTCATTTCACTCTTTCAAAATAAAATCTTTTTAAGCGAAATCGCCATAGCAAGGTTTCAGCGTTCGGTGAAGAACATTGAAGAAAATTTTGTTATTGTCTTGGGTTATAACGAAACAACGCGTGAGATTATCAAACGGATGCTCGCAGCAAAAATGCGTGTTGTGGTTATAGAGATGCAACAAGAAAGAGCTGATTACCTGCAACTTGAGGGTTTTGTTCCAAATGTGCCTATATTGGTGAAAGATGCACACAATCCAAATGCCTTGGAATATGCAGGCATCAAATCTCCTTATTGCAAGGGTGTTATCTCCATCTTTGAAGACAACGCCCTCAATCTTCGTATAACACTTGCTTCAAAACTGCTCAATCCTCACGTGAATGTCGTGGTCAAAGCAACAACTGCAGCAGAGGCTGAAAATCTTCGTGATGCACATGCAGATATAGTGGATAACCCTTTTGCGATTATCGCCTACCAGCTCCAAATGGCTCTTAAGGCTCCAAGTCTCTATAAACTTGAAAACTGGTTGTATAAAACAGACACACTTGAATCAAAAACCTTCTCTATTCCAGACACAGATATTATTATTTGCGGTTATGGACGTTTGGGCGCCACCATCTACGAGATGTTTAAAAAAAACAATATCACCCCGACCGTTATAGAGGTGAATGATTCTAGAATAAACACAGCGAATTATTCAGGTGTCAACAAAATCATTCACGGAAGTGCGGATGATCATTTCTACCTTGAAACAGCAAATATTTATGATGCCAAACTTGTCATAATCGCCACAGACAATGATACGATTAATCTTTCTATTCTATCAACTGTGAAAAAGATGAATCCCACAGCACTCATCATCGCAAGAGAAAATGAGATCACAGATTTTTCTATCTTTTCTCAAGCAAAGATAGACCGTCTTTACATTCCAGAGCGCATTCTTATTCAAAAAACGACAAATGCGCTCTCAAATCCATTGGGAGATAAATTCATTCGTATGATTGCACTCAAAGATGAAGCATGGGGACAGGCACTTTTAGTGAACTTGGTGAAAAATATCGGAGTGAACCCAAAAACTTATGAGCTCGATCTTACGGAAAAAGAGGCTTACGAAATTCATAAATATCTAAAAAATAAAGAAAACACCCTCACTTTAGGCACCCTCAAACTATCCCGCAGAGATAGAAACCAAAAAAACAATCTTTTGCCTTTACTTATACTCAGAGAGAATGAAGAGATACTTTCACCAAGTGATGACACTTTGCTCCAAATTGATGACCGTATTCTCTTTGCCTGTGATTCCAATGCCATAGATGACTTAGAATATATTGCAAACAATGCTTATGAGTTTAAATATATAATCTCAGGTGAAGAGCGAAAACTTTTTTTCAATCAACTATAAAATCCAAACAGAGAATTTTTTGTTTTTAATCTTGCCTTGAGAGAGTTTTTTATGTGCTTGGTCGATAAACTCTCTTTGGATTGCAACGTAAGCCTGTCTATCATAAATATCTATTTTTCCAATAGCACTTCCTGCTAAACCTGCTTCACCGGTTAAGGCTCCAAGCAAGTCTCCTGCACGGATTTTATCTTTTTTCCCACCCTCTATAACAAGAGTGACGTTTTGCGGTTTCATCTCAAAACTGTTTGACTTTTTTAAAACACCTGCATCTTCAAAAACACGCTCTGCATCTTCATACTCTTGCACATCTTCACCTGAGTTATACAAAGTGATTGCGACACCTGTCGCTCCGGCACGTCCTGTTCGCCCTATTCTATGCGTGTAAGTCTCAAAAGTGTGAGGCAAATCAAAGTTCACCACCATAGACAACTCTTTAATATCCAAACCACGCGCTGCAACATCTGTTGCGATTAAAACAGGACATGACTTGTTAGCAAACTGCACTAACACATCGTTACGTTCGTACTGTTCCAAATCACCATGAATCGCAAGCGCATCTATCTTATTTTTTGCCAGATTCTCAGCCAACTCTTTTGCCTCGATTTTTGTATTGGTGAAGACGATGATATTTTCAGGCTTGAAGGTGCTGAAAATTTTTATAAGCGTGTCTGTTTTATTTGAGGTTTCATAAAAATGTTCTTCTATCTTGTTTGCCACTTCTGTACTCACAGTTTTCACACTCACCGCATCACGCTGAATCCTATCACTGATAAATGTTATCTCGTTTGTATAGGTGGCTGAGAACAATAAAGTCTGTCTCGTCTTAGGAGCGTATTCTAAAACCTTATCTATCTCCTCTATAAAGCCCATATCCAGCATTCTGTCTGCTTCATCAAGCACTAAAGTTTCTAAGTTTTCAAGAGAGAGTGTTTCTTTGTTTAAGTGCTTTAAAATACGCCCGGGCGTTCCGACTATGATATGTGCCCCATGACGAAGAGAGCCCAGTTGCGGACCAAAAGCAGCCCCGCCGCAAAGTGTGAGAATCTTAATGTTGTGTGCGAACTTGGCGATGTTTCGCAACTCTTTTGCCACTTGGTCAGCAAGCTCACGTGTCGGGCAAAGCACAAGTGCCTGCACACGAAACTTTTTCACCTGAAGTTTTTGCAATAAGCCTATCCCAAAAGCAGCTGTCTTTCCGCTTCCTGTTTTTGCCTGAGCAATCACATCTTCACCTTCTAAGATCAAAGGCAGAGTCTCGGCTTGAACCGGAGTCATCTCCGTATACCCAATGCTATCTAGATTCGTGAGCATCTCTTCACTAAGTGCAAGAGTTGAGAATTTTGCACTCATTAGTGAATCTCCTTGACACGGCCGACTTCACCGCTCATCAAACGCACTTTTATACCGTGAGGATGGTTTGGGGATTTCGTCAAAATATCACGAACTATCCCATCTGTGAGATAACCTGTGTCTTGATCTTGTTTGAGGACAATAGCCACACTGGCACCATGTTTAATATTCACCCGTTTTGTGCCATCCATTTGATTGCCTTCTTTATATAGTTTATGTGCAATTATATCTGTTTTTAAACTGATACATAATCAATGAGGCTGCGACACCGACATTGAAACTTTTCACATCCTCTTGCATCTCGATGCTTACAACCTCATCGCACACATCCAATATCTCTTGAGAAATTCCTCTTCCTTCGTGTCCCATGAGTAAAACCCATTTCTTAGGAACTGCCACATCTTTTAAAAAGGTGGCATTTTCATCCACCTCAGCGGCAAATATTCTATAGCCTCTTTGTTTTAACTCCAAGACAGTGCTAAAAATATCATCATAAACAGTGTACTTCAACTTGCTCACATAACCCATAGAGACTCTCAAAGCCCGTCTGCCATAAGGGTGCGGTGAAGTGCTTGGTATGAGATAAGAACGCACACCTAAAGCGGCCATGCTTCTAGCGATTGCACCGATATTTTCTGTTGAAGTGATATTGTCCAACATTAAAACACCCTCATCCAAGTCATCTAGAGAACTTTGTGCCGGTCTCACTCCATGCATCATACAGTTATGGTGAATTTTATGCCCCACTATGCTTTGCATAAGCTGCTTGTCCGCGACATAAAGTTTTTCTATATTCTTCCCTGCCAACAACTCTTCAAACTCATCATAATACTCTTGTGTTGCCAGGATGCTTCTCACCTGTATATCAGTTTGCAAAAGCAGATTGACCACTTTTGGCGAATCTGCCACAAAACTGTTCTCCTTATCAAGAGCATTATCCCGCAATGTTTTGTATATATCCAATTGGGCATTTGAACTCTCATCGATTTGTATTAAATTCATATGAAGATGCACTTAATACTTTTTCGTTTTTTGGAAAGTCTCTATTTCTGAGAGCATAGAGATATCTTGGTCTTGCAGATTTATAATGTCTATCTGATATTTCAGCTGATGCTGTGCAAGCAAATCTCCAAGAGCATCTTTTATTTTTTCTTCTTTATAGTTTTCTTCGCTCATCATAACAAAATCATCGCCAAACACTCTAAAGAGATAAGCATCAGGAAAATGCCCACTTAACAAAGAGGCAACTTCAGCTAAAAGCTTATCCCCGTTTTTCCATCCATTTTCTTTATTATACTCACTGAAATTTTTTAAAGAGATGACAGACATAAAGTTAAAATATTTCTCTTGCTTATTTTTCATTAAGACAACATCGAGATACTGTTGATTGTATGCCTCGCTGAGTGTATCTTTATAAAAGTATGCAAAACGCTCTTCTTCTAGTTTTGTTTGAGGAAGTTGGTTTATCTTCTCATCTATCTCTACATCTTTTAAGGCGATTATCGCATTTTCAGCCACCAAAGGATCAAATTGTGATCCGCTGAATTTCTCTAACTGCACTAAGGCTTGGGCGATTGTGTTTCTTGACTTATATATTCTATTGGTGGTCATCGCATCAAATGCATCCGCCACAATCATAATCCTTGCCAGCTCCGGTATTTCGTCCGCTTTAAGACCTCTTGGATAACCTGTTCCGTCATAACGTTCATGATGCGAATATACAATATCTGATAAATATTTAAACATTGGGATTTTATGCAGCAGTTTATAACTCACGCTCACATGCTCTTGTATCAACTTATACTCCAAGTCATTTAAAGCTTTTGGATTCAGTAAAACTGCATCGGGCGTGGCTATCTTTCCGACATCATGTAAGATACCCGCATGATAAATAAGCGTGCAATCATCTTCTAAATAGCCCATCTGCTGTGCTATTTTTTGTGAATACTCAGCAACTCTCTTGGTGTGCCCTGCCGTATATGTATCTCTTTGTTCTATGATCTCAACCATAGAGGAGAGTGTTTTTTGATAATTTGAATCCTGATAGGCAAGCAAATCTTCAAGTTCGTGTGTTTTTTCTTCCACTATTTCACTCAAATGTGATTTATACACTTCATTTTCTTTATAGATTTGTATTTTTTGCGCTGCTTTAAAAAGTGCGGAATTCATTTGTTCAAAATCAAAAGGTTTAATGATATACCCATCCACTCCGATTTTTATAGCAGCAAGCATAGTGGCTGAATCCGTATGTGCCGTGGTTATGAGAGCTATTTGATGGGGATTGATTTTGCGAATCTCTTCAAGCATTTCTGTGCCGTTCATTTTAGGCATCAAAATATCTGTGATCACTATATCAAAGTCTTGAGTTTTGTACATAGACAATCCTTCTTCACCATCCTTAGCCGCTCTCACTTCTTCAAAAAAATTCCTAAAATACACAGCCGTGCGCTTTAGGATATCTGTATCGTCTTCCACGTATAAAACATTTAAGTTTTTCGTAATCTCTTGTAGAGCTTTAAGATTTTTCATCATCAACATCCAAAGGTAATTTTATTTCAAAACAGCTTCTATTTCCAATCTTTTTCACTTTTATGGAGCCGTGCAAATGCTTATCCACAATTGTTTTACTCATGTAAAGCCCTAAACCTGTTCCATTTTTATCTGGTTTTGTGCTGAAGTAGGGATCAAATATTTTATCTATGATTGCATCATCTATGCCCCCTGCATTATCCTCTATTCGTAAGATAACACTGTCTTTGAGTGTATCCATAGATATCCAAATGATTTTTTTCTCAGCTTTTTTATCTGCGAAAGCCTCTATGGCATTTTTTAAAATATGAATCAGCACTTGCATCAGTTCTCTTGCATAGGTCTTGAGCTTCAATGTTTGAGAGATGTCAAGTTGAAGCTCTATGGCGTTATTTTTTAAATTTTTTCCTATCACACCCAGAGCATCAGTGACTATATCATTCAATAAAACAATATCTGAAACTTTATCCGGTTTAAAAAAGTCTTTAAAATCGTCTATTGTTTTTGAGAGTTCTTGCGTTTGATTTATAATACTCTTTGCTGTTTCTTTTAAATCGGCCTCTTGCAATGACTCTAACTCTATATCCACTATAATATTCGTCGCATTCATCGCTATAATACTTAGAGGCTGTCTCCATTGATGTGCCAACATGCTAATCATTTCGCCCATGGCTGCATGACGGGACTGCGCTATCATCATATCTTCTTGTGCCGCTATCTCGTCTTTTAGCAACTCTTCTCGTGTTAGGTCCACACAGTTGCCGACAAGGCCCACTACATTTGCATC
This sequence comes from Candidatus Sulfurimonas ponti, assembly GCA_014381585.1. Classification (GTDB taxonomy): domain Bacteria; phylum Campylobacterota; class Campylobacteria; order Campylobacterales; family Sulfurimonadaceae; genus Sulfurimonas; species Sulfurimonas ponti. The sequence continues at coordinate 1,094 of JACNLH010000132.1, read as the reverse complement.
TTTATCGTATAAAGGGGCTTTAAGCGTTAAGAGATACACATCGCTTCCATCAGGATACTTCACCCATTCATAATTTTCTTGCTGCTTTTGCTCTGCTAACATCTTTTTATCATAAGATCGAAAAGAACTTGCCACCTCTTCATCAAATAAATCATAGTCATCTTTACCGAGAATCTCATCCCGGCTAAGCCCTATGAATTTTCTAAAAGCTTCATTGAATTCTATATATTTAAAATCACTGTCTTTTACAAATATTAGATTATCCACAGAATCAATGGTGTTTCTCAAGAGTCTGCTCAGTTCTTCGATTTTCAGCTCTTGTTCTTTAAGAGTGCTTATGTCTGTGTGAAAACCGACCATACGGACCGCTTTATTGTCTGCATCAAATATTGTTTGTCCACGGTCTAATATCCATACCCAAGAGCCGTCTTTATGGCGCATACGGTGAAGAATGTTATACTCAGTATCTGCTGAGCTGTGAGATGCCTGTATAGCTTTTTTCACTATTTCTAAATCATCCGGGTGAACTCTTGTCTCCCATGAGCTGAATTCATTAGGAAGCTCTGAATCACTGTATCCGAGCATCTCTTTCCATGCTGGTGAGAAATAGACATCATTTGTAACTAAATCCCAATCCCATAAACCATCGCCGGTGCCCGAAAGCGCATATTCAAACCTTTGGGTGAGCTCTTTAAATTTCTTTTCATTCTCTGCCAACTCGCTCATATATCTATGGAGTCTTGCACGTATATACAAAGCTAAAAGCACTATGAACGCTATAAAAAAAGCGATTGGTATAAGATTTAGATTTTCAAAATTTTCAAACATATCTCTTTCACCTCATTTCGTATCTAAGGGTACAAGGCACCTAACAAGTCGCTGCCGCACTCAAGTTCTTCAAGCCATGTTAAAAAACTTTGCGCATCCTCCCCCTCAAAAACCAAACCATGCTGTGGGGCTATCATCGTGACCTCTAAGTTTTTTATCTGTGCAACCCATGCACGGCACAGCTTATTTGAGCCCATATATCTTTGATGGAAACCAAGTAAATGCTCTTTATGATCTTCAAAGCTTGCAACTTTTTTATAGCCCTC
>JACNLH010000038.1 GCA_014381585.1 Candidatus Sulfurimonas ponti | reverse complement strand
ATTATATATACTATCTTTGTAAAATAAATTTATTTAATTGGATGTACAGACTATGGATTTTTTATCGAAATACAATATTAATATCTTAACTTACATTATCCCTATTTCCTTGATAGCAGTGGCATATTTTTGGATAACTACACTTCTAAGTGATCATGAAAAGCAAAAAGCCCAGTATAGATCAGACATTCAACTTGAAGCAATTTCGCAATATAAAAATATTAGTTCTTTAATGTATTGGAATACAGATAAAAAATATTTAAAACACTCTGATACAATAAAAATGCTAAGAGGAAGTATGTTTGATTCGGATTTTAGTAAAGAAAAAGATTATCAGTTTTTCAACTCTCTTCGATTAACTTCTTTAGATCCACTTAATACAAAGAATGAGGCTGATAGTTTTGAACGTAAAGGACTAATAGAACTAGGTAACAATTCTAAACACATGTTTTATGATGAATTTTTACAAGAAAACTATAACTTCATTGGCCATTTGGAGTTAACAAAAAGTTGCTTAGAATGTCATGGCGCTCAAAACAATCAAACTGCTAATATCAGTGCTGGTATTAGAGTTACAATTCCACTTAATACTTATAAAAATAAGTTAGATTTACTTGAAGAAGAATTTAACAATGAATTATTTTTTGTAATTATGCTTTTATCTATCTCATTTATTTCAATATACTTTTTTCAAAAAACACTTAAGCAAAAACACAAGCAGATAGTCTCAATAAATGAAGGATTAGAAACTACTATTAAAGAACGAACTAAAGAATTGACTGAGACACTTAATCAAACAATTTCAGCATTTGTAAATTTGATTGAATCTAGAGATACTTATACAGCTGGTCACTCAAGACGTGTACAATACTATGCAAATCTAATTGCGACATATATGAACTTGGATAATGAAACAGTACAACGTATTAATCATGCTGCCTTAGTGCATGATATAGGTAAAATTAATACTCCTGATGCTGTTTTACTTAATCCGGGAAAATTGTCAAAAGAAGAGTATGTTCTTATACAGTTGCATGCAGAAAGTGGTTATACTGCATTATCAAATATTAAAGCATATAGGCATTTAGCAAATATTGTTAAGTCTCATCATGAGAGATGGGATGGAAATGGGTATCCCTCAGGTATTTCTAAAGAGAATATTCCTTTAGAATCACGTATTATAGCTGTTGCAGATACTTTTGATGCAATGACAACAAATCGTATTTATAAAACTCGGGTAGGTAAACAAGAAGCTTTAAACGAAATTCAAATATTAAGAAACAAATATTTTGACCCAGTTGTTGTAGATGCAGCGCTCGCTGTACTTGGAAAAGTAAAAATTGATACGATCTCGCAATTGCCAGATAATGTCACCGATGAAATACGAATGTCATACTATCTCAAAGATAGGTTAACTGGTTTATACAATAAAGAATACCTAATTGTATTACTTGAAAATGGCCTGAATGGAAGAAAGTTTGAGTGTATGAATATGATTTGCTTAAAGAACTTCCACAAGTACAATCAAAATAATGGATGGAGTGCTGGAAATAGTATTTTAATTGATTTTTCAACTGAATTAAAAAATAAATACTATCAATCTTACCTATTTAGAGTTTTTGGAGATGACTTTGTTGTATTGAATTTTACACACTTTAAATTGGAAACAAGTGAATTCTCAAATTGTGATATTCTTCAAGAAACATCAATTGAAGTCGAAGTTAAACACTTTGACTTAAGACAAAATATAGACAGAAAATCAATAGAAAGAATGTTGGGTGATGGGATAATTAAATGATATTCAGTTATTTTTATTTAACACTTATTCTTCTTTTGATATCTATCAAATAAGTACAAAACTTACAATTGAGACTATTTTTCTAAACATCCTTTCTCCCCTTCATCTTATGTATAAAAAATGATGTTAGAGGTAAAAACACTTCTTGAAAATAAATATGAACTTTCCAAAAGTGAGCTTGATTTATTGATTTTCATCTCCTTACGCTCTTCATATGTAAAGGAATTTAAATAATCATGATAACTTTGTATTTTTTTATCCGCAAACAGTGCTATATAGGTACATAGTAATAATAAAACTATTTTTTTCATTCGTAATTCCATTATATAATTTTGTTCCAATGATGGCGATTGTAGTTCCATGAGTGTTTAACTCCATGATCCATGAAGCTATTATATCTGTAAGACCTGCATTTTTTAAACCATAAACAACAACATAAAGCCCAATACTAAACCATACGACCTGCCAAGGTGCCGCTTTTATTGTCATTATGGGTTTTACAGCTTTGTAATGATTAGCGATAGCTAAAAACACCAAAGCTCCTCCAAAAGCGAAAACAGATACAGGCAGATTATAAAAGTCTCCAATAAAGTACCCAATCACTAAAAGAGCCAAGAAGAACCAAGAAAATTTAAACATAGTTTGATTTTTAATGACGGAAGATGGCTCTGGCAATGTAGAAACATCAATACTAAAAGGGATATCTTTACGAAAATAAATCCAAAGTACAAGGATAGAAGCAAATATTGCTAAAGGTTTCATCTTTAAGTACTTCATTTTTGCAAGTAAGATAGGTGTGAGGATGAGTGCCGCTCCATCGTTTGCAAAAAATGCTGCAACAATGGCACCTAAGAGCAGAATGTAGACGAACATTTTATGTCCATTTCCACCATTAAGCTTTTATTAAAGAAACTATAGCGGAATTAAATGATAATATCAATATATCTTGATTTAGTAATTTAATTCTGCTACAATTTTAATTATCTCAAAGGGGTCGATAATGGAAGTTTTCTTAAAAAGTGCGGCGGCACTGGGTGACGAAACAAGAGTGTTGTTACTGCGTTTTCTTGATGAATACGGTGAAACTTGCGTATGTGATATGCAAACATCTCTTGATATGATTCAATCACGTCTTTCACGTCATCTTAAAATCTTAAAAGATGCTGGATTTTTAAAAGTTGTACGTAAAGGAACTTGGGCTTATTACTCTATTAGAAGTCCATTAGACCGCTTTCGCAGTGAAGCTTTGGAGGAGATTCGTTATTTAGATATTAAACTCCCACCTTTAAAAAAACAATCACGAAATGGAGAATGTAAAATATGAAAAAAAATGTATTAATTTTATGCACGGGAAATAGTTGCCGTTCTATTATGGCAGAAGCACTCATCAACGCTAAGCTCGGGAGTTGTATTGAAGCTCAAAGTTCAGGTGTAAAAGCAAGCGGAGCCGTCAATCCAAATGCACAAGCTCTTTTAGAGAAAAAAGCTTACTGGAGAGAAGAGTACCACTCTAAAGTGATTGAAACTGTTTTGGATACCCCTTTTGATTTGATTGTGACTGTATGCGACCATGCAAAAGAGACATGTCCTATGTTTCCAAAGGCTGTTAAAACGATCCATGTAGGTTTTGATGACCCGTCTGGTAAAGCGGTAGAGGAGTATGAGAAAACATTGAATTTAATCGAGAAAGAACTTCTGCCCGTAGTCAAAAAGGAGCTTTGCTAAATGTGGTATGAACTCTCAAAAGAGTTTATTTATGGTTTCATAGGACTCGAAGGAAAGTTGGCTGATGCTATACACTTTTTTGTCTATGACACTATAAAGATTTGGTTCTTACTGCTTAGCATCATTTTTGCAGTTTCATTTCTACGGACTTGGGTTAACACGGAGTATGTACGAGCACACTTGCAGGGGAAGTCATCATTTTACGGGCATGTGGGAGCGTCCCTATTTGGAATTATCACACCTTTTTGCTCTTGTTCGGCAATCCCTCTTTTTTTAGGCTTTATTCAAGCAAGAATTCCTCTTGGAGTCACCTTCAGTTATCTTATATCAGCACCTATGAATAATGAAATCGCAATAGCTATGCTATTTGGTATCTTTGGATTGAAAGTCACTATGATCTATATCGCTTTTGGTCTAACTGTGGCTATTCTTGGTGGCTGGATAATAGGAAAACTAAGTATGGAAAAAGAGATCTTAATGGAGGTGAAACCTATTGAAGGTGAGCTTGAAGCAACTTTAGTGAAGCTGACATTTAAACAAAGGGCAAAAGAGGCATGGGATTATTCTGTAGATATTTTCAAAAAAATATATATCTATGTGATGATTGGTGTAGGTGCCGGTGCATGGATACATGGATATATACCAACAGATTTCATAGCCCAATATACAGGCGAAGGAAATCCATTTGCAGTCATCATTGCAGTGCTTATGGGAATACCGATGTACTCCAATGCTGCTGGTGTTATGCCGCTTGTTGAAGTTTTAACCTCAAAAGGGATGTTACTTGGAACAGCACTTAGTTTTATGATGGCGGTTACAGCACTGAGCCTGCCAGAGGCATTGATACTTAAAAAAATTATTTCACTCAAACTCATTGGTCTCTTTTTTGCCATTGTTGGGAGTGGAATAATTACAATAGGGTATTTATTTAATTTTATATTGTAAGGAGTATTAAGTATGAAAATAGAAGTTTTAGGAACAGGTTGTTCAAAATGTGCCCAATTAGAGGCAGTTGTAAAAGAAGCAGTGGCTAAAAGTGGGAAGTTTGCTCAAATTGAAAAAGTTGAAGATATTACAAAAATAATGGAATATCAAGTTATCAGTACACCAGGACTTGTGATAGATGGAAATGTTGTAAGTACTGGAAAGCTTCTGAGTGTCGATGAAGTTGCACAACTCATCAAAGAACATAGCACCACTAATTAAGAAGGAAAAAAAATGGCAAGAAAGGTTTTATTCCTATGTATCCATAATAGCGCAAGAAGCCAAATGGCAGAAGCATTTTTACAAAAGTTTGGCGGGGATGAATTTCAAGCATTCAGTGCTGGTATAGAGCCTGGAAAATTAAATCCTTATGTTGTGAAAGTCTTACAAGAGGATGAGGGGATTGACATCTCAAAGAATGAAACAAAATCTGCTTTTGATTTTGTAAAACAAGGTGTTTTATTTCAGCATATTGTGACTGTTTGTGATGAATCTTCGCAAAGATGTCCAATATTTCCAGGTGTCAGAGAGCGTATCATTATGAGTTTTGAAGACCCAAGCGGTTTTATAGGCAATGATGAGGAAATATTAGAAAAAACCCGTAAGGTGAAAGATAAAATCAAAGAAGAGGTTTTACGCTTTATTGAATTAGTAAAGCATGAACAACTTAAAACTAATTTTCCAAAAAATTGGAACTTGGGTTAACCCATTTTGTGTCTTTGTGAAAAATAAGAATGCAAGAAACAATATTAACCTTAGTTGAATCAAATTCACTTTTAGCATTTTTAGGTGCATTTGGAGCAGGAAGTATTACAGCAATTGCTCCATGTTCGCTTATTTCCGTACCACTTTTAGTCGGTAGCTCCGTAGCCTTGAACAAGGACTTAGAAGGAAAGAAAAAAGTTTTTTACACCTATGCTTTTGCAACACTGTTTGCTCTTGGTGTGATGATAAGTTTTTCTATTTTAGGTCTTATTGTTGCAAAGTTTGGCGGTTTCTTCTCAGTAGCTCCTATATGGGCTTATATCTTGGCTTCTGTATTTAGTCTACTAATTGGATTATATGCTTGGGGGATTTTTGGTACGCTCAATAAATCATCGATAATGGCACATTTGATAAAATACCGTCTTTTTGGTGGATTTTTGATAGGAATTATCTTTGGTTTGGTCAGCACACCATGTGCGTCAGCTCCATTGGTGACAATTATTACAGTTGCAGCAAATAGTGGATATATCTATGCATATGGGCTTATCTTAACATTTGCATTAGGGCATTCTATGTTACTTTTAATTGCCGGTGTTTCAGTTGGCTTTACGCAAAGTGTCACATCTAACAAGCTTATTGCGAGAGTATCCAATTATATCAATAAAGGTTTTGCCATTATGTTAATAGGTATAGGTATCTATTTTTCTTGGCAAGCTTATGTACAATTTTAGGAGAACTGATGAAATTATTTATAACAACATTTTTAAT
>JACNLH010000040.1:2394-6012 GCA_014381585.1 Candidatus Sulfurimonas ponti | reverse complement strand
GTTTCATCTATATGTGAAAAAGCATATTCCCAGCCTTTCAAACTGGCTTCTTGGAATTTTTCCACTTTCTTTTTGTTTTTGAGCAAGTAGTTTTGAGAGGTGAAGAGTAAATCTGAATAAAAATCAAAACCATAATCTTTGGGATCAAAAATTGTATAAGGGATGTTTCTTTCTTTTAGGTGAAAAGGTTCGTTGGATATATATGTGGTCATAAGATCCGTCTTGTGCTTCATGAGGTCATCAATATTAAAACTGTGTGGAACTTTCACATAAGAATGTTCTTGCACATTTTTCACTTTCATCATAGATGAGATGGCAGCAATCGATTCTAAGTTATCACTCAGCATGATCCGTTTATTTTTAAAATCTTCAACTTCTGTTATATCTGGGCGTTTTAAGGACAATAAGACATAGGGTGAACTTTGATAAAGGGCATTGAGTAAAATTATATCTTCACCCTCAAGCTTATTTAAAATCAAAGAGGAGCGGCCAACCCCTATATCACTCTTAGCCAGGAGGACATCTTCAACTATGTTGACACCGAAGTTAAACTCTTTGATCTGCACATCCAAGCCGGCATCTTTATAAAAACCTTTTTCTTTAGCCATGTAAAACCCGGCAAATTCAAACTGGTGTTTCCAAAGAAGCTGTAAGGAGACTTTCTCATTTGCATTCACTATAAGAGTTGTCAATAATACAAGTGATATTTTGATGAATATTCGCATAAAGTATTCTATCACAGATTAAGGTAAAATACCCAAATGAAAAAAAAAGTTATAATCAGTTCCTGTTTATTAGGTTATTTATGCCGTTATGATGGAAAAACAAAAAAATTAAATGAAATAGTTGAAGCTTTTAAAGACTATGAAATCATCCCCTTTTGTCCAGAAGATCCTCTCTTTGGAACTCCCCGCGAACGTATCAGTGTTATAGAGGTCGACAATACAAATCGCATTATCACGGATGAAACAAATAAAGATGTCACCGAACTTTTAGAAAATGAAATCAACTCATTTATAAAAAAGCATCCAGATGTTGATAGAATAGTTTTAAAGTCAAAAAGTCCTAGTTGCGGACTTGGAACCACACCCATCTTGAACCAAAATAAAGAGATAATAAAATACGGGGATGGAATTGCAGCTTCAATTTTTTTGAAACAATATACGAAGACCAAAATACAAAGTGAGTTGCAATTTTTTAGCTGATGGATATCACTCTTTTATTTTGAGCATTGAGAGAAAGAGAAATTTCATCTGCTCTTCCCTTGGGAATATAGGAAAGTTCTTCTCTCGTTTTCATATCTATAAAAATGACTTTCGTATGTCCATCATAAATTGTATTGGATTTTATTTTTGCATAAAGGTCTTTATTGCAAAATTTATCGAGCTCTTGTTCTAAGTTGAAAATGATTGAGCTTTGTTCTTTTAATTGCTCTTTTTCTAAAGCAAGCTTCTGGGAGTCCTTTTTGAATTGTTTCACCCTTATGAGATCTTGTTTCATAGGGGTTTTTCCAGCCCGGCTAGCTTCTAAGACTCTTTTTTGAAAAACTTTTATTCTATCAAGCTGAGCAGAGTGTGTTTGTATTTTTTGATCTAAAAGTTGTTTGTCCTCTTTTAATGCAAGCAGTTTGCTTTGTATTTCTTCTTGTAAGTCTGCAACTTCTTTGCGGTGACTTTGGATTGCATCAGGGTCTATTATAAGTGTGTTATGTTCACCTGAGATACTTTTAATCTCGATAAGCTCAGAGGCGATGATTGTTGTGTTTGCCAAGACTTCATCAATCTTCACAACAGGTGCAATCACCACACCGCCAAGCATCTGTCTCACTTTAATCGATTCACTTGCCGTGACTTTTCCACTCTCGAGTATATCTATGTGGGCATTTTTAGTGCTTAAGTCCCCGCGGTGAAGTTTGATAGTGGCTGTATCTTTGACAAGCATTTTAGAATTTTTATGTGTTTGTGCGTCAACATTCAGATTCTCTGTTGCAATATTCACATTTGAGGCAATAGATCCATCAACATTGAGTTCTTTGACATCTATTTTCACACCGCTGCCTATAGCATCTTCATTATGTGTTTTGTCATGTTTTATATTGACAGATATATCTATGTCTTGACCTCCGCCGTTTATGTTTGCTGTGGATTTAAAGTTGGCCTCTTTTAATTGCAAGGTCTTTGAGATGCTTAATTTATCTTTATGCAGCAAAGGGTAGCCGTCAACATTTGCATAGTACTCAGTGTAATCATCAAATATTTTCTCTCTGATAGTGTCATTTATTTGAGGTTCTTTATCAAGGATGAGAGCTTTTTTGGCAATGATATATTTTCCATCACAAGCACGGCCGTCAACTCCATCTTCAGCAAATCTGTATATAGCGATGAGTTCGTCTTGATTCACCCCGGCGATGATACTCGCAGACTCCACAGATTTTTTTTCATAAATTTTTTCTAATTTTGCATCTCTGGGTTCTATGGGTGAAATGCCTGAAGCAACAGTGAATTTAATCTCTTTTGTGATTGCTTGGCCATAAGGGATGATTTTTAAAAGCTTAGCGAGTTGTGTGTCCAAATTATCTTCAAACACATTTATAAGAAAACCGGCACGCAATTTTTTCTTCCATATTTCATTTTTTAAATCTTTGAGCAAGGCGGGTTTATTGCCAAAAACACTCCCTTCTTTAATTGTTATAACAGCCTTGGTTTTTGCTTTGTTGGCTGATAAAGAAAGTAAGATAGGGCTTTCTTGCTTTATAAAGGGAAAAATATTTATAGTGTATGTTTGTATTATTTCTAAAGAGGAATCTTGGAGTTGAGCCAATGAAATATCTTGAGTGATTTTATGTATAGTGTTGTTTGATTTTTTTAAGAGAGTCTCATAAGAAATAAGTTCAAAGTCCAAGAGTTTTATATCAATATGTCTTTCTTTTGAAAATTCCAATAAGCATTCTGAGATAGAAGAAGATGTTCTCTCAACCGTTCTAAACAGCATATGTATCACCTGATATGAAAATAATTATTCCGTATAGTAGCTAAAAGTGTTTAAATAGCAGATAGGCATTATATATCTTATGCCCTTAAATTTTTAAACTTATTTAGATATAATCGCGTAATTTTATATGCGAGAATGCTAAATGAATATCAGAGAAGAATATTTAAAATTTTTTGAATCAAAAAATCATGAGAGAGTTGCTTCAGCGCCATTAGTGCCAGAAGATGCAACTTTACTTTTCAATAATGCCGGAATGGTTCCTTTTAAGTCTATTTTCACAGGCGAAATTCCAACACCGAAAAACCCGCGTGCCACTTCATGTCAGACATGTTTGAGAGCTGGCGGAAAACATAATGACCTCGAAAATGTAGGACACACAGCACGTCATCATACATTCTTTGAAATGCTTGGAAACTTTAGTTTTGGAGATTACTTCAAAGAAGAAGCGATTGCGTATGCATGGGAATTTATAACAGAGGTTATAAAACTTGATGTCGATAAGCTTTGGGTCACAGTGCATGAGAGTGATGATGAAGCAGAACTTTTATGGCAAAAACATATTTCAAAAGATCGAATCATGCGTTTGGGTGATGCTGACAATTTTTGGTCAATGGGCGATACCGGACC
>JACNLH010000040.1:0-2032 GCA_014381585.1 Candidatus Sulfurimonas ponti | reverse complement strand
GGTGCATCTTACAGAGTGATTGCGGATCATATCCGCACAGCTGTGTTTTTACTTTCTCAAGGGATTAATTTTTCAAACGCAGGACGTGGATATGTTCTTCGTAGAATTTTACGTCGTGCTGTCAGACATGGATACTTACTAGGTTTTCGTGCTCCATTTATGTTTAAGCTTGTTGATACAGTTGTTGCAATTATGGGTGGTGAATATGAATATATTGCAGACAAAGCAGATGCTGTAAAAGAACAAATCCAATTAGAAGAAGCAAGTTTCTTTAAGACAATTAAAGATGGGATCGCTCTTTTTGATGAAGAATTAAAAAACACTAAAGAGATTTTTAGCGGCGCGGTGGCATTTAAACTTTATGACACTTTTGGTTTTCCTCTTGATTTGACTGAAGATATGCTAAAAAGCCATGAGCTTCAATTAGACTCAGCTAAATTTGATGAGTTGATGAAAGAGCAAAAAACACGTGCAAAAGCTGCTTGGAAAGGAAGCGGAGATGATGCAGTGCATGGAGACTTTAAAGAGTTGCTGGAAAAGTTTGGTGAAAATACTTTTGTCGGTTATGACTTTAAAGAGCATTCCGGTGAAGTGCAGGCGCTTTTAAGTGAAAACTTTAAAAGCACTTCAAAGCTCTCAGCCGGTGAAATAGGATGGGTTCTTTTGGATATCACTCCCTTTTATGCAGAATCAGGCGGGCAAACCGGAGATATAGGTTCTCTTGAAGGTTTTGCTTTGGTGCTTGATACAAAGAAATTTTTTGGACTTAACTTATCTCAAATAGAGGTGACTAAAGAGCTAAAAGTTGGAACTATTGTTGATGGACATGTGGATATTTCAAGAAATGAAATTATTAAACACCACTCTGCCACACACCTTTTACATGCAGTTTTATACGATGTCTTAGGGGATCATATCTCTCAAGCAGGTTCACTTGTCGAAGATGATAGATTGCGTTTTGATTTCTCACATCCAAAAGCAATCACATCTGAAGAATTAGAAGAGATTGAACATAGAGTGAATAAAGAGGTTTTACGTGCAATCCCTGCAAAGACTCAAGTGATGGGTATAGAAGACGCGAAAAATTCCGGAGCGAAGGCACAGTTTGGTGAAAAATACGGCGATGAAGTCAGAGTTGTCAGTTTTGATAAGGCGTCGATAGAATTTTGTGGCGGAGTGCATGTTGATAACACTGCAAATATAGGCTCGTTCATCATTACAAAAGAAAGCGGAGTCTCTGCCGGTGTCCGCCGTATAGAAGCTGTTTGCGGACAGGCTGCCTATAAGTATTTCAGTGAGCAAAGAAGACTTCTGCATATTGCTCAGACAGAGGTGAAAAACCTTGATTTATTAGCCGGGATAGGGCGTATGAAGTCAAATATAGCAGAGCTTAAAGATGAACTCAGAGAAGCTCAAAACTCTGCGAAAGTGGAAGTTTCTTTAAATGAAATCAACGGTGTGACTGTTGTGGTTGAAGAATATCCAAGCGGGGATATCAAAGAAAAAATCGATGAGTTGAAAAATCAAAATGAAAAACTTTGTGCAATGCTTTTTCAGGTGAAGGGCGATAAGGTTCTTATCGCTTGCGGTGTGCAAAACGCACCTGCAAAAGCTGGAGACTGGATTAAAGAGATCGCACCTATTTTAGGCGGTGGCGGCGGAGGTCGACCTGACTTTGCTCAGGCTGGCGGTAAAGATAAAACAAAACTTCCTGAGGCGAAAAAAGCTTCTTTAGAATTTATTACAGGAGTGATATCATAATGGCGGAATTTTTTGCAGAATATAAAACGATTATAGTTTTTTTACATGTGCTGAGTGCGGTTGTGTGGGTCGGTGGAATGATAGCTATGCGTTACGCGGCACATCCATCATTTATGGAGATAGAATCAGGTGAAGAAAGATTAAAAAGAGTTGTGCATGCGCTTAAAAGACTTTTCACCATCGTGTTTCCTTTTACGATTATCTTACTCGTGACTGCTGTGATAATGTTACTTGGATATGATTTGAAAAACACAGACTACTCAGGTTTAGG
>JACNLH010000118.1:17664-30146 GCA_014381585.1 Candidatus Sulfurimonas ponti | reverse complement strand
ACTATTTTCCTCTATATTTTGAAATCAATTATCAAAATATATTATTACCTTCTCTCATATTATACTATCATGTATTAAGTTATGCTTGAAAAAAAGAAACTTTTTCCTTTTTTTTCACTTATTACATCATAATCGTTATTTATCATTAAATAAGGACTCAAAACATTAAAGTAAACGAATATATTGTCTTTATTTTCTTTTTTGCATCTGATCAATTATTTTCACTACAACCAAATCAGAAGTGACATTCAATGAAGTCCGTGCCATATCTAAAATTCTGTCAACTGCCACGATAAGTGCGATATACTCAACTGGTAATTCAAGTTGATTCAAAATAACAACCATCATAACAAGAGATGCACTTGGAAGTGCTGCAACACCGATACTCAAAGCAACAACCGTGATTCCAAGAACAACCTGCTCCATAAAACTTAAATCAACTCCGGCAAGATGTGAGATATATAAAACAGCCACAGTTAAATACGCAGCAGTTCCATCCATTGAGACCGTGGCACCAAGAGGTAAAACAAAAGAAGCATGTTTGGTGTCCACCCCTCCAACCTCTTCAACTATACGCATAGACACAGGAAGTGTTGCTGCACTTGAGGCAGTGGAGAATGCCATAATCGGGGCTTCTCGAACAGTTTTTAAATATCTGTATGGATGTATTCGTCCAAACAGGGACAATACAAGCGGCAGTGTCAAAAGCGCATGAATAAGCAAAACACCTAAAACCATAAGCATATATTTCCATAATCCTAAAACAACATCCACACCTTGATCCGCAATAACGTAAGAGATAAGTGAAAACACACCGATCGGAGTGAGTTTAATAATCCATTCTGCCATTGTGAGCATCGCATTTGAAATAGCCGTAAAAAAATCAAGCATTGTTTCTTGTCTGTGATATTCAAGATGAAGTGAGGCGACACTGAGCAGTATAGAAAATACAATCACCTGCATCATCGCTCCATTGCTGAGTGAATTAAAAATATTTGTCGGTATGAAACTAAGGAGCATGGAGCTTATAGAAAACTCTGGAATCTCTGAGGCTTTGGCATATTCTAAGCCTTCAGAAGATATAGCTTCACCGATTGGAATCAGGTTCATCGCTATAATCGCTAAAAACACTGCCAAGGCCGTTGTCATAAGATAAAGACCGATAGTGCGAAGACCTATATTTTTTAAATCTTCTAAACTGCCCAGTCCTAAAATAGATACAAAAATACTTGAAAATACAAGCGGAACAACAAGCATTTTTAAAAAACTTATAAACATCTGCCCTATAACTTGTTGTTCTAAAGCTAACTCTGGTAAAAAAGCCCCAAAAAGCGCACCTAAGACAATCCCCAAAAGCACCAATGTGTTTGTCGTTGAATATTTTTTAATTTTTTGTATCATAATTCCTCCACTAAGAAAATATAATAACATCTTTTTCTTAAGGATGCTTCTAAAAATCCTATTTAATCAAGTGTTTTAATTCAAGAGACTTAAGGCACCTTTGTATATCGGCTCATCTATAAAGCCGTATTCTTCATCAACAAAACCTGTAACACCCTCATCCCGGTGAAGCTCAAAGAGTTTTACAATTATTTCAGCCCTTTTTATAAGTTCCTCTTCATTTACAAATGTTTTGTTCACCAGAGTGACTTGAGCAGGTGCTATACATCCTTTTGCATCATAACCCATACTTTTTTCCAAGTTTATCCATGCAGTGAATTCATCAAGATTCTTAAACTCTTGATATACAAAAGAAACAGGTTTCACATGCATCGCTTTACATGTCACTAAAAAATGAGAAAGCATATACAGCATAGTCGGGTTATCTCTATTTATTAAAGACTGAGAAAGCCCCATATCTGCAAAAAGATCCAAGACACCAAGATAAAAAGTATTCACTCTTTTATCAATACAAAGACTTGCAAGGTTGTGCCAGGCCTCTGATGTTTCTATAGAGAGGTGCAGTTCTATCTCTTCATTTAAAAGATCCAAAACGCTTTTAACTTCTTTGGCATCTTTAATCTTGGGCACCCTTATCGCATCGGGCATAAACTGGTTTAAATAGGTTATCTCTTCATATCCGCCCTCATCAAGGGCATTCACCCGGACAACGAGCTTCTTATCACTTTTCTTAATTTTGGAAAGAAAAATTGCGCATAAAACAAGCGCAAAAGGTTTGTCTTGCGCTGAGACACCATCTTCAAGGTTGAGCATAACGCAGTCTGCTTCAAGAGACTCTATTTTACTTAGATGTTTTATATTATTGCAAGAGAGCATTAAAACAGAAGAAAAATCAGTTTTTGTATTGAGCTCTCTAAAATTCGGAACGGCCAGTGCATCCAGAGCTTTTAAATCTCTGTTTTTATACGCTGATTCCAGCTCTTGGAGATCACTTATTTGCATTTTTCATATCTTGGTTAAGAAATAAAAAGAGTGCTTGAACCTCTTTTTTTGTTAAAAAATACCTTGGCATTCCTAATTTTCTTTTATCGAGTGCTTTATGAAAATCTTTAAAGTCCATCTCATTTATTTGAGGCCCTCTGAATTCTTTGTTCACACCTTTATGCTTATACTTTGCAACAAGCTTTCCTTCACCATTATCACCATGACAATGCTGACAGCCAATTCCTCTTGGGTTTTTATAAAGTTGAGAAGCATATTCTATGGGGCTGATAAAGGTTGCCTCTGCAAATAAAGACACCGATACAAAAAGAAAAGCTATATATTTCATTATCAACCTATTATAATTTAATAGTGGTATAATAACAAAAAAATAATTTATGAGGTTTAAATGCAACTTCTTGATGGAAAAAAACTTTCACAAAAGCTAGAGTTACAAGTTACAAATGACGTTAAAACACTAAAAGACAAATGCGGATGCACTCCGGGTCTCGCTGTCGTGCTTGTCGGGCAAGACCCGGCAAGTGCCGCTTATGTCAACATGAAGAAAAAAGCATGCGACCGTGTCGGTTTTTACTCTATAACACATGATATGCCAGAAAATATTTCCCAAGAAGCAATTGAAAAAACAATTAAAATGCTCAATAACGATACAAATGTCGATGGTATCTTGATTCAGTTGCCACTTCCTGCACACATAGATGAAACAAAGCTTTTAGAGCTTGTTGCACCTGAGAAAGATGTAGATGGATTTCATCCCTTCAATGTTGGACGACTCACCACTGGTCTTGATGGTTTTGTTCCATGCACACCTCTAGGTGTTATGAAACTTTTAGCAGAGTATGACATAGATGTTAAAGGTAAAAACTGTGTAGTTGTAGGTGCCTCAAATATTGTTGGAAAACCTATGGCTTCACTACTTTTAAATGCGGACGCCACTGTGGAGATTTGCCATATTTTCACAGACGACTTAAAAAAACACACACTGGCAGCTGATATGATTTTTGTAGGTGTCGGTGTTATCAACCTTATCAAAGAAGATATGGTGAAAGATGGTGCTGTTATCGTAGATATAGGAATCAACAGAGCAGATAACGGAAAACTTGTCGGGGATGTTGACTTTAAAGCTGTAAGTGAAAAATGCTCTTATATAACACCCGTGCCTGGCGGAGTCGGTCCGATGACAATCGCTATGCTTTTAGCTAACACATTAAAAGCTGCAAAACTTAATGCACAAGAGAGAGCATAATTAATGAAAAAAACTTTACACAGACTACACAGGTTTTCCAGTTCATGGACAGGGACAATCATTATTGTTCTTTTTGTCATCTTTTTCATAGCACAGGCTTTTAGAATTCCAAGCGGATCGATGAAAGATTCTTTGCTCATCGGGGATCATCTTTTCGCTAAAAAATTCGCCTATGGCATCTCGATGCCGCATATCCCTTTTCTAGAGATGTCCATTATGCCGTGGAGTGATCGTCTTCGTCTTGTTGATGGGGATAGACCAGAACGTGGAGACATTGTGATTTTCAGATACCCTCACAATCCGAAACAACACTTTGTAAAAAGATGTGTGGCACTTCCAGGTGATGAACTTTTTCTTCTCAATAAAGATTTATTTATTCACCACAATGAAGGTGATGAATGGATAAAAGAAAACTTCAAAGATCATGAAATGATTGTATTTTCTGAGAAACTTTGGGTTAAAAATCCTTACATGAAAGAACATAAAGGAATTCACCATGATCCTAAAATCATAAACCAAGGGCATGAACAAATGATGCCTTTATTTAATATGCCTCCTATCAGAGTGGATAAAGACAACTATTTTATGATGGGTGACAATCGTGACCACTCAAATGACAGCCGTTTTTGGGGAGCAGTTCCTTATGAAAATATCGAAGGGACTCCATGGTTTGTTTATTTTTCTGTTGATAAGAATTGGGAAATAAGATGGGACAGAGTTGGAAAAACCCCTAGTGATTTAGAGGGTGAATCTTATCTTGATTTAGCAAGAAAAGAAAGACTTAAACACGATAAAGATGATCATGGAATCTATTGATATTCTAAAAATAGCAGCTGCTGTTCTCGCACTTATGGTTGCTATCATCGGACATGAGATTATGCATGGGCTTGTTGCTTATGCGTATGGAGACTCTACAGCAAAAAATGCCGGCAGACTTTCCATCAACCCTCTTACGCACGTTGACCTAGTTGGAACAATCATCGTTCCGGCAAGTATGTATTTTTTACCTATGCTTCTTGGCGGTGAAAGCGGTTTTTTATTCGGTTGGGCGAAACCTGTGCCGATTAACACAGCAACTGTTATACGCAATGCCGGTTACAACGGTGCTATGCAAGTTGATTTAGCTGGAATTGTTTACAACTTCACCCTTGCGGTTATCGCTTCTATAGCTGTGATTGCAATGGCTAAACCGACAACAGCAGATGGACTGGTTTATATATTTGCCTATATTTTTGTATTTCAATTACTCATCATAAATGTTGTATTGGGAGTTTTCAACTTACTTCCTATCCCTCAATTTGACGGTGCACACTTTATTATGCATTTAGCACTTAAATATAAAATCGATAAAGTTGCAGAATTTTTCTATAAAAATGAAAGATACGGAATCATTGTTGTTTTAGTTATTTTAATGACACCGATAAAAGACTATGTGCTCATTATGCCAGTGCAAACTATTATAAGCTTATTATTAAGTTCTTAAGGAGAAATATTTGAAATTTTTTGTAGCAACAGATCATGCCGGAATTGAGTTAAAAGACTATACAGTTTCACTTTTAAAAGACAAAGGTCATGAAGTTATTGACCTGGGTCCTTTCACCACAGACAGAGTGGATTACCCTGATTATGCACATAAACTTTGTGAAGAAGTTTTAGATGATGAAAGAACATACGGTATTCTTATCTGTGGTTCAGGCATAGGTATGAGCATGGCGGCAAACCGACATCCCGGTATCAGAGCGGCACTTTGTCATGATGCATACACAGCAACAGTGGCACGTGGGCACAATGATGCAAATGTATTATGTTTTGGCGAGAGAATCATCGGAAAAGGTGTCGCTGAATCTATACTTGATGCGTGGATTGCAGGAAGTTTTGACGGCGGCAGACACACCGGCCGTGTGGCAAAAATAGAACTTCAAGATTAAAGGATTTTAATTATGTTTTGGGAATGGTCTTTATTAACAGTGTTATCTCTACTGAATGTATTTTTATTTGTAAAAATGTACTACTTTAAAAGTATTACAAACAGAGAACAAAGAAGTAATGACTTGATGAAACTCACACTTCAAGAGGCTGAAATTCTCATACGTAAATATCAGATTCAATTGCAACGTGCTTTAGGGAATGTGGACATACTTAGTGAAGAGCTGACAAAACTGAGAAATGAGCTCAAAACATTAAAATCCAGAAATACAAAACATAGACAAGAAACAGATAGACTCAATGGAAAAATCAAAGCTCTCGAAGGTCGAATAGACGCTTTATTATAAAAAAGAAGGACAAATATAATGATTTTAAGTGATACAGAAAGAAAAATAATAGAAAGTTCAATCAGAGATATTCCTGACTTTCCAAAACCTGGAATTGTCTTTAAAGATATAACTACAATTTTAAACAATGCTAAAGCTTATGGTGTTTTAATGAACCATCTTTATCAAAGATATAAAGAATATAACTTAGACTATATTGCAGGAATAGATGCCAGAGGTTTTATCTTTGGTGCAGCTTTAGCTCAAATGCTTGGAATCGGGTTTGTACCTATTCGGAAAAAAGGCAAGCTTCCGTACACCACTATAAGTGAAAAATACTCTTTAGAGTACGGTGTGGATGAAGTTGAAGTTCATATTGATGCATTCAGTGCAATACCTAAGGCAAGAGTTCTTATGATAGATGATCTTATCGCCACTGGCGGCACTGCAAACGCAGCAGCAAACTTAATCAATCAAGCAGGTGCCACTTGTGTTGAGTCTTGTTTTATTATGGGTCTTACTTTTTTAGAGGGTATTAAAAAACTAGAAGAAAAAACACCCGTGTACACTTTAATCGAGGTGGACTAATGTATATCCCATCCCCTTCAAAATTCGATCCGGATGAAAACGGACACTTTGGTATTCATGGTGGACGCTATGTGCCTGAAACATTGATGCCGGCACTTCTTAAACTCAAAGAGGAATATGAAAGTATTCGATTTGATAAGGAATTTTGGAAAGAGGTGCACTACTATCTAAAAGATTATGTCGGCCGTCCATCGCCCTTATATTTTGCGGATAATATATCTAAAGAACTTGGTGCGAAAATTTACTTTAAACGTGAAGATTTGAACCATACAGGTGCGCATAAGGTGAACAATGTAATCGCTCAGGGACTTATGGCAAAACGTCTGGGATATAAAAAAATTATCGCCGAAACCGGAGCTGGACAGCATGGTGTTGCCACAGCGACCATTTGTGCCCTGCTCGACTTAGAATGTGAAATCTTCATGGGTGCAAAAGATGTTGGGAGACAAGAGCTCAATGTTTTTCGTATGAAACTTCTTGGCGCTAAAGTGAATTCAGTTGAGAGTGGAAGCCGTACACTTAAAGATGCTATGAATGATGCGATTCGTCACTGGGTCACCAATGCCAGAGACACTTTTTATATTATTGGCACTGTGGCCGGTCCCCACCCTTATCCTATGATGGTTAGAGATTTTCAAGCTATCATCGGTTATGAAGCCCGTGCTCAAATTCTAGAAAAAGAAAATAGACTTCCTGATCATGTTGTAGCATGCATAGGCGGTGGCTCCAACGCTATTGGTATGTTTCAGCACTTCTTGGAAGATGAGGGTGTTGAGTGCATAGGTATTGAGGCTGGAGGACACGGAATAGACAGTGGAGAACATGGTTGTTCACTTAATCAAGGCCGTCCAGGAGTTTTACACGGTCAAATGAGCTATTTACTTCAGGATGAAGACGGTCAGATTTTAGAGGCACATTCCATAAGTGCCGGACTTGATTATCCAGGTATAGGGCCGGAACACGCTTTTCATAAAGACAATAAGTCTGTCAGTTATGATTTTATCACAGACAAAGAGGCTCTTGATGCTTTTGTATGGCTTTCTCAAAAAGAGGGAATCATACCGGCACTTGAAAGCGCACATGCTGTTGCATATCTTAAAAAAATACCCAATATAAAAGACAAGCTAATAATTGTAAATTTATCTGGTCGTGGTGATAAAGATATGATTCAAGTAAAAGATATTTTACATTTTGATTAGAGTGCACAAAAGCTCCAAAAAAAATTATTTAAGCATACAAATAAAGGAAAAGTATAATGGAAATTGATTTAGTCACAGACATAAAAAGCGATATAGAAGTAGAGTTTATAGATAGTAAGTCTTTAAAAAAACATAAACAGTACAAAACTTTAAATTTAGCAGGGTTTTCTGCTGAGCAAGACAGTATATGTTTTTTACATGAAAAATCTATCTTAGTTTGTGGAATAGAGAGTGATTCAAATGATGATATCAGAAGTGCTTGCAGCGTAGCTATAAAAGCTCTTAAAGCTGCAAACTATAAATCTGCATCATTTAATGTCAACAAAAGCAATACCCAGGCTATAGTTGAGGGAATTATACTTGGCGGATACGAATACAACACCTATAAATCAAAGCCTACAAAATCAAAACTTAAAAATGTTTATCTTGCTTGTGAAGATATCGAGAAACTTAAAACGACTTTTGAAGAAGCAATCATCATAGCAGAAGCAACATGTTTCACCCGTGATATTGTAAATACTATTCCGGAAGATTTAAATCCACCCACTTTTGCAGATTTAGCAAAAAATTTGGCAAAAGACAATGGTTTAAAATGTGAGATTCTTGGCGAAAAAGAGTTGCGTAAAGAAAAGATGGAATCTATGCTTGCAGTCGGTCGTGCATCAAGACATGATTCGAAGCTGATTCACCTCACATACAAACCAAAGAAAAAAGCTAAAAAAGTGATCTCTTTAATCGGAAAAGGTTTAACCTACGACAGCGGCGGACTAAGTCTTAAGCCTGCAGCTTCTATGGTGACTATGAAAATGGATAAAGCTGGCGGCTGTGCTGTTTTAGGTATGATAAAAGCAGTTAGTGAACTTAAACTTGATATCGAGCTTCATGTGTTTATCGGTGCAGTGGAAAATATGCTCGGCGGTGATGCTTACAAACCTGATGATGTTTTAGTGACAAGAAGCGGCACAACTGTCGAAGTGAGAAACACTGATGCTGAAGGCCGTTTAGTCCTTTGTGATGTGCTTGACTATGCACAAGACAAGGTGAAAGCTGATTATATGTTTGACTTTGCAACACTCACGGGAGCTTGTATGGTTGCTCTTGGTCAATACACTACAGGAATCATGGGACATTCGAGTAAACTCAAACACAGTTTTCACGCAGCTGCAAGTTCTTCTGGCGAGCTAGTTGGATCTCT
The DNA here is from genome assembly GCA_014381585.1 of Candidatus Sulfurimonas ponti. Lineage (GTDB taxonomy): Bacteria > Campylobacterota > Campylobacteria > Campylobacterales > Sulfurimonadaceae > Sulfurimonas > Sulfurimonas ponti. The sequence continues at coordinate 21,263 of JACNLH010000118.1, read as the reverse complement.
TCCATTTAACAAACATCTTAAAACACTTCTAAAAAGTGGAATTGCCGATATATCCAATGTTTCTTCAAAGCCTTATGGCGGAGCTATCACTGCTGGATTATTCTTAGATAAATTTATCCGTGAAGAAAACAAAGACAAATGGTTACACTTTGATATAGCCGGTTCAGCTTATACTGAAACTCCATGGGACTGTAATGTATACGGCGGAACTGGAGCCGGTGTGCGATTCATGAGTAACTTTCTACAAAATATTTCTAAATAATAGCTAGCTTCTAAATAGACTTCTTTCAAAAACTTTTTATATATTTCATAAGGGCTTTGCCCTTATTTTCCAAGAACTTCACCCAAAATCATGAAGACTTCAAGTACGTTCCTAACGCTCAATTAACACTCTTTAGTCATAATTTCCTAAAAAAAGAGGTTCTATTTTGGGAGCAATTGATTTCACCACTATTTTTGTGGTCGCATTTTTAGGTTCTATCGGGCACTGTATCGGTATGTGTGGCGGTTTCATCTTGGCATACAGTAATGCTAAGATAGGTGAAGACTGGTCTAATACACACCAAGCCGTTGCCCACTTTCTTTATAACATAGGCCGTGTCACAAGCTATATATTTCTAGGTGCGATATTTGGTCTTGTTGGAAGTGCTTTTGTTATAAGCTTAACAACTTGGGGTGTATTACTGATTTTTGTTGGAATCATCATGGTTTTGATGGGCTTGTCTTTAATGGGAAAACTTACATTTTTAACAAAGTTGGAAGTCAACATCTCACGATTTAAAATTTATGGAATAGTTTTTCGTAAGCTTATCCACTCAAAATCATTACCCAGCTTTTATGGCTTAGGAATACTCAATGGCTTAATCCCTTGCGGACTTGTGTATATCTTTGGTACATTTGCACTTGCCAGCGGCTCCATGACTTCTGGAATGCTTGTTATGGCTGTATTTGGACTTGCGACCATACCGACACTTTTCACTTTTGGATTTATTGCAAGTATTATTCAAAAAAGCTCTTTCAAAAAAACAGCACTTAGCATCGCTTCTATTTTAGTTATCGGCTATGGAGTGTTTAGCTTAGTCAAAGGCACGATGATGATTGTAAAGCCTGAAATGGTTGAAAATAAAATCCAACTAATGAAGCAAGAGCAGTTAGAGATGCTTCAATAGAGTCTTTTACAAAGACTCTCCTTTCATTTAAATTTTAACCAAGCTGCTCTCCCAGCCATCATAATTTCCATTACAAGTGTCACTCAGGTCTATAAGTTTCATAGTGAGTTCATCTATATTGTAATAAAAAGGGATATCCCACCTATAAAACTGCACACCATACATAATTTTTTTATTAAAAGGCACTTCCATATCTTTTTGATTTGTAAAGTTTTCTGCTTCTATTAAATCTATAAAACTTTGACGGTCTTGCTCACTGCTAAAGTATGCTTTATGCTCTATAGCACGGTCAACCATTAGATTATCACCCTGCTCTTTGAGTTTGTCACATGAATGATGGTTTGCAATGATTTGCCACTCTTTTAGACTTGGGAAAAGCAGTTTTTGATACACTTCCCATTCTGTATCTGTACGAGAGCCTGACTCATAAGTATACTCTTCAAAGTTATCCATTGCCGCTTTAACTGTGTCATTCCATTCAAAATTCAACTTAAGATAGTAAATAAAATTGACTTCACCTTGAGAGATTATACGACCTATATACTTTCCGCTTCTCCAACGAAGCGATTCCATTTCAAGTCTATCTTCAATGAAACCAACATCGTCTGCTTCCTCGTCTATAACCAAACCATCTTCTTTAGGCTTGTTTAGCTTTATTTTTACAAAAGCAACATACATATATTCTGTATCTGGCACTATATCAGACACACCTGCATTAAAAGAGACCATTGCCTTATGTCCATCAATCTGTTTTACGTAACTTTCCCAATACTCTTGCATAATTTTTCCTTATTCCATTTCTAAGCTCATAAGGAACATATCTTCCCCATCAACGACTTTCACATCTATAGATTCACACTTTTTACAAGAGTAGTGTATTTCGTCTAGTTCGCTCACTTCACCGCAAGAGATACATTCAATGACAACAGGCTGTATATTTAAAATAAACTCAGCACCATCACAAATTGTTCTCTCTTTAAAGGTGTTGAAGGCAAGCTCAAGCAGATGAGGCTCAACACCGCTCATCACACCTATTTTTGTAATGATTTTCACCACTTTTTCAGCTTTATTTTCCTCAGCTATACCTTCTATCTGCTCTAACAATGCTTGAACGATGCTATACTCATGCAAAATAAACTCCTTTGAATCTCTGTGGTGTTTGTAGTGGGCATATTTTATATACAAATTCATGTCGTAAAGTATGAAATGAACTTTTTTCATCCCAAAACTCTGGATACATTCTCTGAAGTTCAGCTTTCTTGCAAGCTTCCATATATTCTTTGTTTTGCTCTACGTAATCTTGCTTATCCCATATAAAATCTTCACCATACAGTGATGCAGCGAATGTATGTAAATCTTCATAATAATTTTCTTTTTTATACACCTCATCAATCATCTTTATCTCCTTGGCATGTTTGGCCGATAAAGGTAAGGCTTCAGCGAGTAATTGCTCTGCCTTATCTTCACCCACTCTCTTCACCAAGGTGTATGTATGGTATTCACTTCCGCTGAGTCCCAGAGTCTTATAATGAGGATTTAGCACCACATCTTCTTTTGCCACAACATAATCACAAGCCAAAGCCATAAAAACACCGCCTGCCCCTGCATTTCTTGCCAGGGATGCAACAGTTACAACTTCATCTGCTTCTAGGATACTCTTTATCAAATCATTCATAGCATTGATATTGCTCCAACCATCTTCCCCTTGTTTTTTAGAGTCTTCTAAAATGTTAAGGTGAATTCCGTTAGAAAAGAAATCCATTCCTCCCACAAGAACAATAACTTCAGATTCTTCTTTGAGATACTCAAATGCATATTTAAGTCTTATGCATTGCTCAGCACTCATCGCACCATTATGAAAGTTAAAACAAAGATAAGCCACCTTATCTCTTTTTTCCACACCTATCTCATAAAAAGTGTCATAACTTTTATCAAAAATCAGAGGCAACCTTTGCTCTTTGACACCGGCTAGTCTCTCTTTTAAAACATAGGTGGCGGGCAGTTTAAAAGAATGAGGCTCTTGTAGATGCGTGATCCAAACGGCTCCGTCAATCGTGCCTAAACATATAGCACCCTCACGTTTTGCTAAAATCTCTTTAACACCACCTCGTAACTTCCCTTCTTTCCAAACACCAAACAGATAACACACAACTCCCATCACCTCATCTAAAACACCAGGAAAACTGTCTGAAAGGTTTATCTTATCTATGATAGTTTGCGTATCATCTTTGTCCCAATCAATACTTCGTGACTCAGTTGTGAATTTTTTATGTAAGGGATTGAGTATCTGTTTTATCTCTTGTGGATTACGCAGGAACTCTTCTAAGGCTTCAAGTGAACTTTGCACTACCTCTTGACGATACAAAGAAGCTTTGTAGGTGTTACGAACACTAAAGTCGCTAAAGGCCACTATATCTCCGCCGTCATAAA
>JACNLH010000118.1:14584-17364 GCA_014381585.1 Candidatus Sulfurimonas ponti | reverse complement strand
CCATCATCTTTGAGTCTGACATACACAGCTTGGGACAATGAGTTGAATGCCGTGACTAAGAGTAATACTTTCATAAGCTATCTAACAAATCCTAGGTAATAGTTCACCGCTAGGCATATCTAAAAACCTTTTTGTTCCGTAAGAGCTTAAAAGAATAACCTTGCCCACATACTGTTCACTCACCTCTGCGATCTTCACCGCATTTGATGAATTCTCAAACTTATGCAGTACTTCAAGAGCCTTTAGCTCATCTTCTTTTTTTATTGCTAAAACAAAAGTACCTTCATTCGCTAAGTTCACCGCTTCAAATCCCAACATCTCACAAATGCCGTATACTTCTTGTGAAACTGGGATACTCTCTTCTTTGACCTCTATACAGATGTTTGATTGTTTAGCCCATTCATTAAGAACTGCACTTACTCCGCCACGTGTTGCATCACGAAGTGCTGTTATCTTCACATCCGCTTCTATAAGAGCTTGGACCTGCACAGTTAAAGATGCACAATCACTTTGTAAATCAGTTGTAAGTTCTATCCCCTCTCGTGCAGCAAAGATTGTTGCACCATGACGGCCTAAATCTCTAGAGACTAAGATAACATCATCAAGAGATATATTATTCGAGCTAATACCCTTCTTTTGTATTTCACCGATACCGGTGGTGTTTATAAAAATCTTATCCACATTACCTCGTGGCACAACCTTGGTATCTCCACTTACAACAATAGCACCGTTTATAGCAAGTTCTTGCTCCATTGAATGAACAATCTTCTCCAAATCACGTGTAGGGAATCCCTCTTCAATAATTACAGAACAAGTAAGATACTTCGGCGCAGCTCCCATCATTGCTAAGTCATTACATGTACCGCATACGGCAAGCTTTCCTATATCTCCACCGGGAAAGAAAAGTGGGCTAACGGTGAAGCTGTCTGTAGAAAATGCAAGTTCACCATTATGAATCACAGCAGCATCTTCACTTTTTTGCAGTATCTCATTTTTAAATGCCTTATAGAAAATTTTAGAGATGAGTTCATTGTTCTCTTCACCGCCATTTCCCATTGCCAGAGTTATTTGCTTTTTCATATTAGATTCCCATACTTATAGTAGGCTGCACACGCACCTTCACTGCTCACCATACAAGATCCAAGCGGTGAAGTCGGCTTACATGCAGTTCCAAAGATTGTACATTCATTTGGTTTTGCCATACCTCGCAGTATATCTCCACAGATACAAAGCTTATGATCTTCTATCTCTTCACGGGGAAGTATGTCTGCATAAACAAGCTCTGCATCTATCTCAGCAAATTCTGCACGAAGCTTGTATGCACTATCAGGTACATTTCCAAGTCCACGCCATTTAAACAAAGATGCTTTTTCAAAATACTTCTCTATCAAGGCTTGCGCCTTTACATTACCATCATGTGTGACAAGTCGTTTATACTCTATCTCCAACTCACATCGACCTTCATTAAACTGACGCACTAGCATAAGAATAGCTTCCATAACATCCACCGGTTCAAATCCAGCTACAACTACGGGTCTATTATATTCTTTAGGGAATTTTTCGTAAATCTTACTCCCGGTTATAACACTAACATGTGATGGCCCCAAAAAAGCATCTATACGGTTGTTGTAACTGTCTACATGTTCATCTCTTGAATCTATTAACTCAACCATAACCTCAGGCACTGTTACATGATTGATATGAAAAAATATATTTTTAATATCGCGTTTGAGAACTACATCTATAAGAGCAGTGCTCATTGGTGTCGTTGTCTCAAACCCTATAGCAAAAAAGATTATCTTTTTATCTGGATTCTCCTCTGCGATTTTTAAGGTGTCTAGGGGCGAATATACAAAACGAACATCAGCACCTTTTGCACGGGCATCTTGTAGACTGCCTCGACTCCCAGGTACTTTTATCATGTCGCCCAAGGTCACCAAAATCGTATCTTCTTGCTCAGCTAAAATATAGGCATGGTCTATTCTCTCTTTTGGCATGATACACACAGGACAACCCGGACCATGAATAAAGTTTATGTTTTCGGGCATCAGTTGAGGTAAACCAAATTTCATTATAGAGTGTGTATGTCCACCACACACCTCCATGATATTTATAGGGTTTTTGAGCTGTTTTGCTTCTTCGTTTATGAGTTTGGCAAAGCCTTTTATGACTTCAGGGTTGCGAAAACCCTCATAAAGGTCTTTGAGTTGCAGTTCACTCACTATACGCCTCGATTTGGACAGTTATCGTCCGCTTCAATCAATTCACGCCGATCTTCTTCTTCCATCTTTTCAATAATTTCCTTATAAATCTTGAGAGACTCCAGTGCATCTTCCTCATCTATCTTATTCATAATAAAACCAATATGAAGTAAAACATAATCGCCGATTTGAACATCCTCTTCTTCCATAAGATCTAGGCCAGCTTCACGAGTGACACCCATAGTGTCAACTACAGCTACATTTCTCTCTTTATCTATTTTCACCACTTTACTTGGAATTGAAAGACACATATTAAACCCTCATTTTACGTTTAAATTCAATCCAGTCTATTACATTTTGGATTGATGATTTATCTTTGATATTTACTTCTAATATATCTACACCCGGTTTTATTTTTCTCGCCTCTTTTTTCTCATGCTCCACATCATAATCAAAATGTTCTATTAAATCCATTTTTGTTATAAGAATCAAATCTGCTTGTCGAAACATGACAGGATATTTTTCTATCTTGTCACTTCCCTCAGGAATCGAGACAAGAACAATGTTTAAATGACTTCC
>JACNLH010000118.1:10307-14285 GCA_014381585.1 Candidatus Sulfurimonas ponti | reverse complement strand
AGCAGTGTGGTCTTTCCACTCCCCGGTGAACTCATAAGATTTATACTTAAAACATTATGTTTGTCAAAATGACTGCGATTGTGCCCTGCCTCATGATTATTTTTATCAAGAATTTTACTTATAACACTTATAGTTTTTGTATCATTCAACTGAGGATTATGGTGAAGTGTCTCATGTGCTGCTTGATGATGCTCACTATCTCCTAAAGTTGTTCCCGCTATACTGCATCCACAATCTGCACACATATTTTTTCCTTTTATTTTTTAATTATTATAGTGAGTGAAGTTGTTATGCTAAAAGCATATTGGTTCCAACTGCAACTGAGATTAAACCGGCAGCTGTAAACACTCTTCTTACATTCTTTTTATTTCTTAAAAGCCTTTTGTTTAGATACAGAATAACTCCTCCAAAACTTACAAAAACTATACTCACCCCCAAAACAAAAGCCAAAACTAAAGTGAAGTCTATCGTTTGCCCATCTAATACACCTAAGGTTATAAGCATACCTCGAACTCCACCTATTCCCATAAGTGCACCCATTGTCCATGCAGATGTTGAAACCACCGAATCATTATGTGAGTGCTCTTTTCCAAAATAGATATGAATATGTTCTTTCCTATCATGTATATGCTTATTTAAATGTATTTTGTCTGATACAACCATATAAAGAAGGTATAAACCCATCACAATAATCACACTTGATGAAATCATATCTCCATACGCAGTGATATTCTCTGCTAAACTATACACTTCTAAAAGCTTGGCAAATACAAAAAGAGTTAAGCCATGACCAAAAGCAAATAGCAGAGTGATCAAGATAGTCTTTTTCATAGACTTAGCAATAGAAAAATCAGCAATAGCCGTTAAATGATCCGGTCCAAAAGCATGAAGCACTCCATACCAAAGAATAATAAAGTAAGCTGTCTCCATTAAGCATGCCCCCAAAAGTGAATGTTTATTCAGTTTTGAAATACTTTATATTATATTACGTAAAAGAAAGATAAAATATAGAGTTTCCTATATACTTTTAGGACCTAATCAAAAAAAGAAGGTTATAACTTGTCATGATATGGTTACGCAAATGTCTTTATTGTAATCACCCTGTGTATCTTCTAGGAGACGGCAGGTTGAAATGCTCAAAATGTTATAAAAAAATCTCTAGAGAAAAAGTGAATAAAATTATAACTCTCATACAATGTTATGCCGAAAATTTAAGTGCTTTAAGTGTTTCTAAGCGGCTTGGCACATCTTATGTGTCAATACAAAAACATTATGAAATATTTAGATTTTTATCTGCAAAAATTTGTGAAGAAGAATATGAAGAATTAGCTGATAAGCAATGCGAATACGAAGAGTATTTTTATCTTGAATCCTCTAAAAAACTTAAACGTGAAGCTATTTTTGACGCACATAATTTTTTAAGCTTTGATTATGATGAGCACATATACACTCTTATTATGCCCTCACTGCATATATATAAAACACAGATGATTGAAGATCAGATTGAGGATTCTTATATAAACGAATTTAAAAAGTTTAAACGCGAAAATAAAATTATAAAAGTTTCCAAGAGACTTAACAATATTGTAAGGTTTTGGGAATATTTCGAGAAATCAATAGTAAAATACAAAGGCGTTAACAATGATAAATTTGCTTATTTTTTAAAAGAGTTTGAATTCAAATACAATCATTCTAAAGATGATACAATCAATTTACTTATTCAAGCATATTTCAAAGTAAGCTTAAAAAGATAATACAATCTAAGACAATTAAAGGTTCATCCTCCACAAGCTATATCTTGTATAAGGTTTATCTTGTATAATTTCAAAAAATTAAAGTATCTTAATAATCATACTTTTATAAAATCAGACACATAGGATATTAGAATGGGTTTAGCAATCGGTCTTGTAGGACTTCCAAATGTAGGTAAATCAACAACTTTCAATGCACTGACAAAAGCACAAAATGCAGAAGCGGCCAACTACCCTTTTTGTACGATCGAGCCAAATAAAGCGGTCGTTCCGGTTCCGGATAAAAGGTTGGCTGAATTGGCTAAAATTGTTAATCCTGAGAGAATTCAGTATTCCACACTGGACTTTGTTGACATCGCAGGGCTTGTCAAGGGTGCTAGTAAAGGTGAAGGTCTTGGAAATAAATTCCTATCTAATATCCGAGAAACGGAAGTTATACTACAAATTGTCAGATGTTTTGATGATGAGAATATTGTTCACAATGAAGGAAGCATAGATCCTCTTCGTGATGTTGAAATAATCGAAGGTGAACTCATCCTTGCTGACATTGAAGTTTTAGCCAACAGAATAGAAAGACTGAAAAAACAGGCTAAAGCGGATAAAAAAGTGCAAGCTGTTTTAGATATGGCAAATGAACTTTTAGAGTACCTTGGTGATGGAAATTTAGCAAGAAACTTTCCACAAACTGACACTGATGAGTATAGACAACTCAACAATGAAGTGAGATTTTTAACAGATAAAGAAATCATGTATGGAGCCAACACAGACGAAGACGGTCTTTTAGAAGATAACGACTATGTGACAGCACTCAAAGAACATGCTGAGAAAAATAACTGTGAGCTTATCAAACTTTGCGCAAAAGTTGAAGAAGAGCTTATCGGCCTAGAAGAAGATGAAGCACAAGAGTTTTTAACAGACCTTGGTGTTGAAGAATCCGGTCTCGAGCAGATAATACATAAAGGTTTTCATAAGCTTGGTTTAATGAGCTACTTCACCGCCGGTGTTAAAGAAGTGCGTGCATGGACTATCAAACAAAACTCAACTGCTCCACGTGCGGCTGCTGCAATTCACAATGATTTTGAGAAAGGTTTCATCCGTGCAGAAGTTATTGCCTACAACGACTACATAGAATGTGGCGGTGAAGGAAAAGCAAAAGAAGCAGGAAAAATGAGACTCGAAGGAAAAGAATATATAGTGCAAGATGGCGATGTAATGCACTTTAGATTTAATGTTTAATCACTAACATCCGATATAACAACATAACAAAAACTTAATTACATTTATGTAATTGGCTTACTGCCGAAGTAAACCTAGTGTTAACGCAGCAAACAGAATTACTTCTGTTTGCGTAATGAACAGATTGGTTTTCTTTATTTTATGCAATAAAATTAAGGATGGATTATGGAACTTAAGTATGTTGGCCCCAAGCCTATTATTTCTCACACCGGTATAGATTTTGATAACAACAAAGAAGATAAGTTTGCCTATCTAAACATTGCTGTTCAACTTTTAAAAGCGCTTAGTCATGATTATTTTGAAAACAAAGTGTATAAGTATGATGCGGATACAAGCAGGCTTCGAAACAGTGAGCTTATCCATGAACTTAAAAAGTACTGTCCTGATCTTGATGAACTTATGCACATTAAAAACCACAATATAGAAGAAGAGATACAACATAATTTAGACAGAGCTGCTGAGAGTGAAACACTAAGAGATGAAGATAAACAAGCACTCAAAAACAACATAAACATCATGCATGACTACATCGTGCAAAGATCTATAAACAAAAGCGTTTACTATTGCGCTATTGACAGTTTGGCCAAACTGCTTCAAAAAGATCATATTGATTATCTGATCGCCCCTATGTTTCAAAAGTTTGCTCACGTGCTTCATTCTGTACAGGGAGTCTTACAAAAAGACGAATTTGAAATAGACACAAAAATTGAAATATACCAAGAAGATGGAAAACTGTTAGTAAAACTGCAAGTGATAAATAATTAGAATATCATCCTTTCATCTTTAAGGCGCTTATGAGAGCTTTCTTTACACTTAAAAGCATTTCATCAAAGTTTTCAAGCTTTAACATCTGCACCTCTTTAATTTTTTTCTCATACATTGCATACACTTGAGCAAACTCATCTCTTTGAGCTTTGGGAATATTCAACTGAGATCTTCCTTTTTGAATCTGTTCTATACGCTTCTTGAAAGTATGCAACTTTTCATCTTT
>JACNLH010000118.1:0-9969 GCA_014381585.1 Candidatus Sulfurimonas ponti | reverse complement strand
TCATGAACAGCATAATCTATCCATTCATTGGCAATCTCTTTAAACAAAATATTTATAATTTGTTTAAGGGTGAAATCAGACACATTATTTATATGCATAAAGTTTAAATGCTCTTTTAATGTATCTCGGACAAAGGTGTCTGCTAAAATATTCAGTATCTCTCTTCTGTCTTTTTCATTCTTTACATTAAACACTGCTTCTTCAAATAAAGCTTTATTTTCAAAAAATTTTTTCAGATGATCTTGATTAGCTTGCAAAAGAGATCTCTTTAGCTCTTAGTTTATTTTTGCGATGGTTTGCCCATACTTGACATGCTCACCAGCTTTAACATTCAACTCTAAAGTGTCAGGCTCAGCAATAACTATAATAGTTGATCCCATTTCAAAACATCCAAAATCATCACCCTTGTTAAGATACAAGTCTTCAAATTCATAAGCTTGAGGTGAAGTCGCGACAGCATTTGTTTGAATTTTAGGTTCAAATGACACTTGCATAACACCAACGTTTAAAGCACTGACAAGCACCATGAAAAACCTCTTTCCAGAAGTGGTTTCACAATGAATAACCACTCTTTCATTTTCTATAAAAAGGTTGAGTCTTTTCTTTAATGACGGCATATTCACCGGATAAAATTTTCCAGGTATATGCACAGCTTTTAAAACTTTTAAGTTAGTTGGAATATGGTAACGATGATAATCCTTCGGTGAAAGATAAAAGTTTACAAATGTACCGTTATGCACTGCATTTTTTTCTTCTTGAGTGAACGCATCTCCGATAAAATCATCACATTTATAACGCATCCCTTTAATCTGAAGTGCATAATCATCAGTCATTGTTCCACATTCAGATATATATGAATCACACGGTGAAATAAAGTCACTTCCATCAAGAGAATACTTTCTATCCTCACGTAAACGTCTCGTAAACAAAGCGTTTAAACTCTTATATGAACCTGCGGCATGAAACTCGCTCATGTCTAAACCCATAAGACCGACATAAGAATTGTTTACAATTTTTTGAAACCATTTTGGAAACTCTTTATTTGCGAATTTTCCAAAATTTTGTGAGATAAGTGATGTTATATGTCTTTTTTGCATTTTTCTAATTTTTCCTAATTGATTTTTTTCTTTGCCAGTTCTTCAATGAGAACAGTGGCGTATGAGCCTTTTGGAAGTGTGAAATTAAGTTCATATTGTGCCTCAATCTGATTAAATCTTCCCTCCACCTCTGTTGGATACACCCAGGCATACCTTCTTGCTCCGTCCGCGTTAATCGTATCATTATAAATTTTCTCTATAGTGCCTGCTGTATCACTTGAAGTTTTGACCTTATTTCCACACAGTAAACCGGTTACAGATATACTGCGGGAATTAAAGCGTTCTAAATCTTCATCGCTTCCATCAAAGTCAAAAAGTCTGCCATGCGGATAATGCTCCATAATGTCACCTAACATCACTTTAAAAGGATGCTTTTGCATTTTAAGTTTTTTTATCTGTTCTAAGGGTATATTTAACAAGTTCTCAAGTTCTGCCGCTTCAAAACTTGATACAAGTGTGTTTATCTCCAAGCGGCGGCTTAACCACATGTTGAAAAGATGACTTTGGTATGCATTGATAAGAAGTTTTTTAATCTTAGGGTTGCGTTCTTTTTTTTCACCCTTGGCAATCTTTTCGCCGTCTATGTGATTGTCTCCATCATTTCCAAATCTTTGATAACCAAAATAATTCGGCATACCATTATCCGATATATTTTTAAGCGCTTCATCTATTTTCACCGCACTTGTCGGATTCACTTTTTTAAGCCGTATATAAAAGCGGTTTCCTCTCAAGTGCCCTATTCTGATTTTATTGTTATGATACACTTTTGAAAGGATTTTAACGCTTTCATGCTCAAACCTGTCAAGTGCTTCTTCGTGCTGTTTGTGTATCGATATATATTGTTTTGTCATCGCGTGCTTGTCTTTAAGACCTGCATAGCCGATATCACGGTTTTTAATTCCTAAGTATCTGGCAAATATGCCCACCATCTCCATAGTGGAAATATTTTTTTTACGTACAAACATCACTAAATGTTCGCCATCCCCGGAAAATTCATAAAGAGGTATCTCTTCAACAACAAAATCACGAGCAGTTTGTTTGAACCTAAAATCAATACTAGAATGACCTAATGAGTAAAACCTATCCATTAATTACCTTTTAAAATGATGCGATTTGCATCTGTTTATATATCTGTTTCTACTTGCACGCGCAAAAATATTTAAAGAAGTTCTGCTTTGAGCCGCCCTTCTTTTGAGAGTTTTAATATCTCTTGATGAAAATGAAACAAGCATCTCATACTCTTCACCGCTGCAGCCTACATCTTTTCCTATACGGCGAGAAAACCTATAGCCGATTTTACTCGACTGGGACAATTTATTTAAATCACTGAATAAACCATCAGATATATCCATACCTGCTGTTAAAAATCTTTGTGTGTTCTTTATAAATGTGTCTCTTAGCTGTATATCTACAAACTTTGAATGCTTGTGTATCTTTCCGCCGCAAAGTAATCTTTTTAAATCTTTAGCAGACTTTCCAAGTTTTCCAGTATAAGCAAGCACTTCACCCATTCTTGCAGTATTTCTCAATAATGGCTTTTTTACTGTGGAAATAATTGTAATGGTGATATCTAATTTTATATTGCTAATAGTGTCTCCGCCTATTATTTCAATACCAAACTTAGCTGCAACATCTCTAAATCCATCAGCTAAATCCTTCATCTCTTTCTTTGAAATAGAATTTGGCATTGCAACACTTAAAAGTGCATACCTTGGAGTTGCATTCATAGCAATGGCATCTGAAATATTCACAAACATGGACTTAGATGCTATCTGATAATAATTCATCCACGAAGTCTTAAAATGCACATTTTCAAAAAAAGCATCTTTAGAATACACAAAGCCATCCAAAACAGCTCCATCATCACCAATATGCTTGTTTTGAAACAGGGAAATGAAATAATTTTCTAAATTCAATATATAAAAACCTTTGAGTGATTACAATATACACTTAAGTGTACATTAATTAGTAACAATATAAAATGTCTTACATTATAGCATTTTAGGAGTAGATTTTGAAACACTCTATACACGAAATATTTAAAAATTTAAACCTGTATCTACTAATCATCCTGACGCTTAGTGCTTTAGGCTTTCTTTTTGTAGTTGAACAATATTATTCATACGAGAAAATTAAAAACCTTAATAATCAAAAAAGCGTGCTGTTAAAAATATTAAACCAAGAAAAAGAATCAAATAAGCTTGACATCTTACAATATAATGCAGAGATTGCAAATCTAAGCCATGAAATGCAGAAATTATACAAACAAAGTCAACATAACTATATAGCAATCTATATACTTAACAACTTCGAGGAATCAGACAAAGACTTAAAACAGCTAGAATCTTTAGTGGGATTTTTCAATACACAATCAAGAAACTATTTCACTTATGAAGAAAAAAGTGAGGATCTTCAAAGCACACTCACTGCACTCAATCAGACTTATGAAAACATTGCATCACATATCAATACAATTAGTCTCAAAAACATTCAATATGACAATGATCGATTTAATATATTCAGTAAAATATTTCTTGCCTCACTTATTCTGCTTATATTTGTAACATTCTGGTATAAAATAAGATTGGAAAAAATCTATAAAGATATATTATTTTTATACACAACAAATGTAGATAAAAATGCATCTGTATTCACCCAAGAGGTGGATGCTGTTTTGTTGCGCATGAATAGAAAAAGTCAAATATCCGACAACCCGACAATGCTTGACAGCATCACCGGAATAAACAATAATAAAGGTATGTTGCAAGCTTACTCACAAAGAAAAGGGATTAAAGACAGTAGCTTCTCCTCTGTCACAGTTTTAGAAATTGATAATTTCACAAAGTCAAAAAGAACATACTCGCCAGAATTCACCCAAGAGATACTTAAAAAAGTGGCTTACACCATCTCACTTCACCAACAAGCCACTGATATCATCGCCAGAACTGATTACAATCAATTCACGCTTATATTTTCACGTGCTTCAAAAGAGAAGTTGTTTAAAGACATAGATCTTGTCCGTCAAAGCATTGCAGAAATCAAACTCCTTAGCCCAGATAAGGAATATATTAAGATCACTGTCACCGGAGGTTTCATAAATAAGAGCAACAATGCATTGCTTGATGACTCACTCAGAAAAGCAAAAGAACTATTGCAAAATGCCAGAGGACTTGGTCAGAACCGAATCTTACAGGCTAGAGACATCCCTAAATAACTCCCCGCCTTGAGACTTTTGAGTGCATATAAATAGATTCAAGTGTCTCAAATAGTAACAATCAAAAACTTCACCTACAGAAAATTATCTTTTAACCTTGCTAAAGTCTAGACACGATATAATCAGCATTATTTTAGTTCTAAAATTAGAAGGAAGTTTAATGAGTATTCCAATTTATACTTACGATGCGATTGTTGTTGGTGCCGGTCTTGCGGGGTGTGCAGCAGCAAGAGAGTTGCAAAATGCAGGGAAAAAAGTTGCTGTAATTACAAAATTACATCCTCTTAGAAGTCATTCTGGAGCGGCACAAGGTGGTATTAATGCTGCGTTTAGTGAGGCTGACAGTATAGAGCTTCATGAGTTTGATACGGTGAAGGGAAGTGATTATTTAGCTGACCAAGATGCTGTTGAGTTTATGTGTCAAAAGGCCCCTGAAACTATCAGATGGGCTGAGAGAATGGGTGCTGCATTCAGTCGCACGCCAGATGGAAAGATTGCACAACGCCCTTTTGGCGGTCAATCTTCACCACGTGCATGTTTTGCAAAAGACAGAACAGGTTTAACTTTACTTCAAACTATTTATGAGCAAGCACACCGTGCCGGTGTTAAGTTTTGGGACGAATGGTATGCAGCAGATATCATCTATAAAGATGGAAAAGTGTCTGGTGTTGTGGCATTTAACATTAGAGATATGCAAACTGTGATTTTCAATGCAAAATCAGTGATGTTTGCGACTGGCGGCTATGCAAGATCTTTTAAAATCAACTCCAACGCACATGCAAACACAGGTGATGGTTTAAGTATTGTTGCCCGCCATGGTCTTCCTCTTGAAGATATGGAGTTTGTACAATTTCACCCATCCGGACTATCTGGAAACGGTGTTTTAATCTCTGAAGCTGCCCGCGGTGAAGGTGGACAACTTTTCAACTCTGAGGGTGAAAGATTTATGGAGAAATACGCTCCTAATGCCATGGAGCTTGCATCACGTGATGTTGTGGCTCGCGCAATTCTTAATGAGATTCGCGAAGGTAGAGGGGTCGGTCCTAGAAAAGATGCAGTGTTTCTGAATGTAACACATTTAGGAAAAGATCTTATTATGGCAAAACTTCCTGAACTTCGTGAACTTGCTATCACTTTTTTAGGTCTTGATATGATTAAAGAACCTATTTTGATTTCAGCAACTGCACACTATTCTATGGGTGGAATTCCAGTGGATATCGCAGGTCGTGCACGCAAGAACAACACTGAATTCGTAGAAGGCTTTTATGCCGCGGGTGAATGTGCTTGTGTATCAGTTCATGGTGCAAACCGTCTTGGTGCGAATTCAGTGCTTGAAGCCTTACTGTTTGGTAGGTTTGTTGGTAAAACAATGGTTGCAGACATAGACAATATCGAGTTAAGAACCGCGACTGAGGAAGATGCACAGACTGCACTTGATGAGATTGCCTTTGTTTTAGGTAACAATGGTTCTGAGACAGTGACTGATCTAAGAGAAGAACTTCAACAATGTATGACAGCAAATGCCGGAGCATTTAGAAGCAAAGACACACTCGATATTGCTATTAAAACTATTAAACAACTTCGTAAAAAATATCTAAACATTAGAATCAAAGATAAGTCAACTGTATTCAACACAGAACTGCAAGAAGCTATAGAGTTTGGTCACATGCTTGATTATTCTTTATTTATTGTAGAGAGTGCAGTTGCGAGAAATGAAAGCCGTGGAGCACACTTCAGAGAAGATTTTGATACACGGAATGATGAAGAGTTTTTAAAGCACACAATGGCGTATATGAATGAGAATGGTGAAATTTCGCTTGATTACATGGATGTCGTTCTTGGCAAACATGAGCTTAAAGCTAGAACATACTAGGTAAGGGAGAAGAACTTATGGGTACACATACAATCACTACACAAAAAGTAAACTTCAAGGTGTTTCGTTTTAATGCTGATGTGGATTATCTTCCATACTATGAAAACTATGAGATGGAAGTGACTTCAGAAGAAGTTGTTTTAGATATTTTAAACAGAATTAAATGGGATCACGACGGTAGTTTTTCTTATCGTCGCAGCTGTCGTCATGGAATCTGTGGAGCATGTTCTATAAAAGTCAACGGCAAAGCCACTCTGGCTTGTAAACAAAGTATGACCAGCATGACAGAGCTTTTTGGAAATGAATTGACTATAGAGCCGTTAAGTATTAAAAGAGCCGTTAAAGATATGATTATTGATAAAGGCGATTTTTGGGAAAAGCACGATGCTATTAGACCTTACTTAATCTCTGATGTGAATGAACACCCAGAGCATGAGCATTTAGTCACACCTGAAGAAGCCGAAGAGTTGAATGAAGCTGACTTATGTATACAGTGCGGTTCTTGTCACTACGCTTGCCCTGTTGTTGAGATCAATGAAGACTTCTTCGGTCCGGCAGCATTTGCTAAGGCTTATAGATTTGAGGCTGATGTTCGTGATGATGCGCACACAGAGAGACTTCAGATACTTCATGAAGAAAAACAGGGTCTTTGGGACTGTGTTAAGTGTTTTGAATGTCAAGAGGCTTGTCCTAAAGATGTTAATCCTATTGATAAAATCACTAAGCTTCATAACATGTTATTTAAAGAAGGTGTTGCAACTTCAAATGTTGCAACACGTCACGCAGTTGGATTTAAACATTCAATCGCTAAAAACGGTGTGCTTGATGAGGGTGGATTAGTGCTTTATTCTGAAGGACCTTCGATTGTTAAACATATCCCGGTTGCTGCGAAAATGTTTATCAAAGGTAAAATTGTTCCACCATGGGGTATCACAAAATCAGATAACCTTGATGAGATTAAAAAGCTTGTAGAATCGTCTTCTACTGCGAAGTTCTAGGAGTTTAAATATGAGTAAATTAAAATATGCACTTTTTACAGGATGTACAGCTAAACAAAGCACACCTGAGCAATATATGTCGACTATGGCACTTGCAGACAAACTAGACATTGAGCTCGTGGAACTTACAGAAGCTTCATGCTGCGGAGCGTCTCACTTACAAGATTATGATGACTTCTTATCTTTAGTGCTTAATGCCAGAAACATTGCTTATGCAGAGAAGCATGGCTTAACTATGGTCACTATCTGTAACACTTGTCAACTTAACACTGCTATGACAAAACATCGCTTAGATGAAAATGCAGACCTTAAAGCACGAGTCAATGAAAAATTAGGTGAAGTTGGCTTAGAGTACAAGGGCACATCCCAAATCACTCACTTTTTATATGCAATCATTGATGATATCGGTCTTGATAAACTTAAAGAAATGGTTGTAACACCGCTTAGCCAGTTTAATATTGCACCTTTTTACGGTTGTCACAACATTCGTCCTTCTGAGCTTCAAAATGAATCTCATAAAACTGCAGAAAATCCATACAAGCCTAGTTCCCTTGATGATCTGATCATTGCTTGCGGTGGAATGAACGTAGATTATGAAGAGAAAAACAAGTGTTGTGGATTCCACGCTGAACTTCAAGCTCCTAAAACTGCAGCTATCTTAACAGGTAAAGCTATCGCAGGTGCAATGGATTCAAATGCTGACTGGATGGTGACTCCATGTCCGCTGTGTCACCTTAAACTTGATACACAAACACATCATGCATCCGAGGCAATAGGTCGTGACGTTTCACTTCCAGTGCTTCATATGCAACAAATGGTCGGTTTAGCTCTTGGTTGTTCTAAAGAAGAACTTGGACTTAAACATCACCTAGTAAACGTGGATTTCGTTTAACACTGCCAAACAACACAGCTTAAGGTGTGTTGTTTTTTTCTTCCTCGCTAAAATAATTATCTAAATCCGTTTATACAATATAAATTAATTAACTTCATAGTAGAATACTGCAAATAATATTTTCATATTACAATTAGGAATATACATATGCTAGAGATTGAACTTTTTAAATTCGACAGTCAAACTGACTATCTACCCTACTACAAGAACTACCGTCTAAAACGAGAT
Source organism: Candidatus Sulfurimonas ponti (assembly GCA_014381585.1). Classification (GTDB taxonomy): domain Bacteria; phylum Campylobacterota; class Campylobacteria; order Campylobacterales; family Sulfurimonadaceae; genus Sulfurimonas; species Sulfurimonas ponti. Next base: position 1,667 of record JACNLH010000118.1, on the reverse strand, counting down.
AATCTTAGAACAATAGATGACGTCTTAAACGAGGTGCATAAGATTGAAAAGTTTGGACGCCTTGAAGATGAAACATTCTTTGTCAGAGCCAATGGCACCTTCACTGATACAACAGGCACTCTCGATACACTTCTAAAAGATTCTCAAACATTACGTATTGAACCGATCAGTGTAAAAAGAGCCGTGAATGATTTGATTATAGATACAAAAGATTATAAACAAAAGTTGGAACTGCTTGCTCCGTACCTGACTGATATACAAGAGATGATCAGTGAAAAAACTTATATGCTTGAGTATTATGCTTCAAACACACTTCATTTTAAAGATGATTATATCGGTGAACATGTTATTTTACTTGTATCGGACATCTTAAAAGAATTACCAATGCTTCAAGAGGAACTTCACCAATTGATTGACTGCGAGGAAGGATTAAAGCATCGTTCATCATTAGCATATAGAATACAAAACGAAAACACTCCTCAAAATGCAGACACTGTGAAAATTCCAAATATTATTCAATCTTTTGAAAATTTCAATATCGCACTTTACTGTGCCCTCAATGCACCTTCTTTTGAGAATGTCATCAAAGAAAGCAATGCACAATATCTTGATTTAGCATCAAAACACTTTGATATACCAGAGAATTCTAAAGAACTTTCATATCTTATGGCTGGAACTGTTTTACTAGAAGCACTGGATAACAATGCTGATTTTTTAATCGTTAACAACAAAGAAGAGTTGGCATTATTTGATGGGCAACAAAAAGCCATCGGGAAAACTATGGGAAGAGAGATAAGCTTACCTGTTGTGACACAAGGTGAGTTTATTCAGTTACTTGAAGGTGATAAAAACATCCCTTCACATAAAATAAAACTATCCTTTTTGGATTAGAATGTCAGACTCAATAGAAATCATATCATGGAATGTGAATGGAATACGCGCCGTAGGTAATAAAGACGCACTTAAGTGGATTGATGAGAGAGAACCTGATATTTTATGTCTTCAAGAGATTAAAGCGCTTGAAGAGCAAATTCCAGATGATTTGTTTGAAAAAAAATATGAAGAACGCATTGTTAACTCTGCCGCTAAAAAAGGCTATAGCGGAACTGCGACTTTTAGCACTATCAAAAGTGATTCCAACTCCACTGCACAGCATGTTGATACAACTGCCGAGGGCCGGATTGTAGAAACACACTATGATGACATCGTCTTATTTAACGTGTATTTTCCAAATGGTCAAAAAAATGAGGAGCGATTGGCTCACAAGATGAAATTTTATGATGACTTTTTAAAACACTGTGAAGAGTTGAAAGAAGATGGAAAGTCAATAATAATTTGCGGGGATGTTAATACCGCCCATACAGAGATAGACCTATCCAACCCAAAAGCAAACTCTAAAACTTCAGGATTTCTACCAATTGAACGTAAATGGATGGATAAGCTTATAGAGCATAATTATGTGGACACTTTTAGATATGTCAACGGTGAAGAAAAAGAAAGATATAGCTGGTGGTCTTACCGCTCAGGAGCCAGAGATAGAAATGTGGGATGGCGTATTGATTATTTTTTTATAAGTGAAGATTTATGCGAAAGCCTTGAGGATGCATTCATACTAAATGATATCATAGGGTCCGACCATTGTCCGGTTGGAATTAGACTCTCTATTT
>JACNLH010000099.1 GCA_014381585.1 Candidatus Sulfurimonas ponti | reverse complement strand
GGTGTTTTACATTGTTATAACGCAGATGATGAGTTGTTAAGCCTTGCAAATAATGGTTTTTACTTTGGAATAGGGGGTGTGTTGACTTTTAAAAATGCTAAAAAACTGGTGAATATTTTAACTAAAATCCCACATGAAAAACTTCTAATCGAAACAGATGGACCTTACTTAACCCCCACTCCTCACAGAGGAGAAAGAAATGAGCCTTTACACACCACTTTAGTGGCTGATAAGATGTCTGAGATTCTAGATATAAAACTTACTAATATTAAAGAGTTAACCACTCAAAACGCCCTGAAACTATTTGATATTTCTTAATATCAAATAGTTTTTTTTATAGTAAATAGTTTTTTTGATAGAATATTATCTATTGAAAATAACACACAAAGATTTACTATTGAAATACTTACTATTATTGATAACCCCATTTATATTATTAGCAAATCTTAGATATGAATCCAATCATACCAATGAATTAAAAATATTAGAATCTTTTGACATTGAAGCATCTTTTTTGAATGATCCCATTATGAATGAAGTGAAAAACAACAGAATAAGCATAGCCAAAAGTCAACAGTTTTTTTCTGCTATGAACAATGCTTATATTTTTATTCCTGCAATCAAAAGCATCCTTAATGAAAACAATATCCCCCAAGAATTTTTATATCTTGCAATGGCGGAATCAAATTTCAAAACCAAGGCATATTCTAGTAAAAAAGCTTCGGGTTTATGGCAGTTCATGCCTCTTACCGGTAAGCATTATAATCTGAAAATTGATGATTATGTAGACGAGAGAAGGGACCTTATAAAGGCAACTATAGCAGCTTCTCAATATCTTTCCGAGTTGCACGAAAGGTTTGGAAAATGGTATCTTGCAGCAATAGCTTATAATTGCGGCGGCGGAAGACTAAGCAAGGCAATCGAAGAAGCCGGAAGCGATAAACTATCTGTTTTACTTGATGAGGACAAAAAGTACATACCTAGAGAAAGCAGACACTATATAAGAAAAATTGTAGCCTTGTCTCTTATAGGAAACGATGAGCAGCTTATGCTAAAAAGTGAGTATGAGCATTTATTGAATCGTGCCAATGCGTATTCGATTGCAACAGTGAGTTTATCTAGCGGTGAATCATTAAAGCGGGTGGCAAAAATTTTAAACATGCCTCTTGAAGATTTGAAAAAACTAAATAGGCATTTGAAATATGATTTTGTACCTCCTTATGCAAAAAAATATGATGTTTATATTCCTTACATCAAGCTAGCAGAATTTAAGCAGAATTATTTTGAAGCACCGATAAAAAATATTTATCAAGTGCATATAGTGAGCAACGGGGACAACCTGTCTTACATAGGACAGCTTTATGGCGTTTCTTATAAGATGATTATGGATTTTAACAATCTTAAAAACTCACGCTTAAAATTAAAACAAAAGCTTATTATTCCAAGTCATAATCAAGCAAAAATGAAAAAATTGCATAAAAAATCTCATTACATTGTAAAAAGAGGGGACTCTTTAGGTTCTATCGCTCTAGCGCATAAAGTCAGTGTGAAAAATATTAAATCTTACAATCATATTAATGGCAGTATGATAAAAATTGGGGATAAATTAAAACTTTATGAATAAGCTTTTTTTCTTTTTTCTTTTTCTTTCTCTTGTTTTTATGCTTGGATGCAGTAGAAAATCAAGATATAGCTATTCAAAATATGACCGTTCTCAAGTCACTACATATTCAGCAAATAAAAATGATTACGACACCGGTTTAAGCGCTAAAGCGTACAAGCACCCAACTATGAATCCGTATCGAATCCATGGGGTGAAGTACTATCCGCATGACACTGATGTAGGAGATACTTATAAAGGTAATGCAAGCTGGTACGGTCCTGATTTTCATGGTAAACTAACCTCTAATGGTGAACGGTACAACATGTACGATATGACAGCAGCGCATAAGACATTACCTATGCATACAGTGGTGAAGGTGACAAATCTGAAAAATGGTTTAACTGCAATTGTACGGATTAATGACAGAGGACCATTCATAGCAACGAGAATTATTGACTTGTCTAATTCTGCTGCTAGAAAAATTGATATGGTTGGAGCTGGAACTGCACCGGTGAAGATAGAGGTTCTGGGGTTTCATTCTAAAAATAAAAAAAGAATTATAAGAAAAAAAGCAATAAAAAAAGAAAATAAAGTTATAATAAGTCAAAGAAAAGAATCATACTCTTTGCAAATTGCATCGTTTTCCAACATAGAAGGTGCGATAAAAACTCAGGAAAAACATAATCATACAGATGGGTACACTACGGTTATAAAAGATGTGGAAAATCAAAATGGAAGATTTTTCAAGGTGTATTTAACAGGATTTAAAACTGAACAGGAAGTTCGAGACTATAAAAATAATAGTGAGTTCTCAAGCTCATTTATCATAAAAAATTAAGGGTGCGATATGATTAAAAAAAATAGAATCACAAAAGAGACTGACATCAGCATAGAGTTGGATATCAATGGAAGTGGTGAGAGCAATATAAATACAGGTGTTGGATTCTTGGATCATATGCTTGAGAGTTTCTCAAAGCATTCACTGATTGACCTAAATATTATATGCAAAGGTGATACGCACATAGATGATCACCATAGTGTTGAGGATATAGGAATTGTATTGGGCTCACTTTTAGCAGAAGCGATTTATCCAGTGAAAGCTATGGAACGTTTTGGAAGTGCAAATATAGTTATGGATGAAGCTTGTGTGAGTTGTGATTTAGATTTAAGCAACCGTCCTTTTTTAATTTTTGAACTTAGTGTAGCTGGAAAAGTCGGGCAATTTGACAGTGAACTTGTGGAAGAGTTTTTCAGAGCTTTTGTTTTAAACTCAAGAATCAGTGCACACATTATACAAGTAAGAGGAAAAAATAAACACCATATAATCGAAGCTGCTTTCAAAGCAGTCGCTGTGGCGATTCGAAGAGCCACTGCAAAAAATGAAAGAGTGGGTGTCCCAAGCACTAAAGATGTCTTGTGATTAAGCTTATTGTTTTAGATGTTGATGGTTGCTTAACTGATGGAGGTTTGATATATTCTGCTGATGCGATAGAGAGTAAAAGCTTTAATGTTAAGGATGGTTTAGGCATCACCACATGGATAAAAACGGGAAATCAAGTTGCCATCATCACAGGTAGAAATTCCAACATCGTTGAAAAACGCTCCAAAGAGTTAGGGATTGAACATGTGCACCAAGGGATAAAAGACAAGGATAGAGTTTTAAAAGAGATTATGACATCATTAGGTCTCAAACCCCATGAAGTTGGAGCCATTGGTGATGATTTGAATGATTACAATATGCTTGATTTTGTTGGAAGAAGTTTTACACCTAACAATGGAGTGAAAGAAATAAAAGAACTTGTTGACACTGTACTCTCCTCTAATGGCGGAGATGGTGCTGTTAGAGAAATGATAGATATCCTTGTTGATGAAAATGATCAAAGAGATGCATTTTTGAGTGTTTGGAAGATTTAGTGAATATAAGCGTTTTTTTCAGTGCTATCATTTTTGCCTTGTCTTTAATATTTGTGTTGTTTAAACCACTCAATATAAAACAACAAAATTTTGGTGAAATACCTGTTTTTGAACTCATGGATTTTAAATTAATGGAACTTAACGAAAAAGGCTTAACAACAGTGATTAATGGAGATAAAGGCACTCGCTATAATGATAGATATCTGGTGAATAATATTGACTATACAGACAATACAAAAGAATATCTTGCAAATATGAAAGCTAACGAAGGTGTCTACAGAGAAAATGTTATCGACCTCGAAGGCGATATTGTTTATACAAGAGAGGATGGTATATCTTTTTCCACAGAAAAAGCAAGCTATAATAAAGAGACAAATATTGTTGTATCGCCTACAAGCTATATCGCATATATTGGAGAAAATAAAGTCACCGGTTCGTATATTGAATATAATAATGCCTTAGAAACTACAGCATCTAAAAATGTCACCGTAAATTATAAATTAAAAGAGAGATAAATATGAAACTTTTTATATCGTCGTGTATCTTAACCCTTGCAAGCTTAGTGGCTCAAGAATTAAAAATCAAAGCAAACTCATTTCATGCTGATGAAAAAAAGGGTGTATCTGTTTTTGAGGGCAAGGTGCATATTCTTAGAGATAAAGATGAGCTCAATGCCCATAAAGTCACTGTGTACACCGATGAGAAGAATCAACCCATCAAGTATATAGCCAAAGGGGATGCCTCTTTCACTATAGTCACCAAAGATGGATCTGTATACAAAGGTAAAGCCCAAAAAGTGGTTTACCAACCAAAGGAAAAAGAGTATCATTTTTTCACCGATGTGTATTTAAGACAGCTGGACGAAAAAAAAGAGATCATTGGCAACGAAGTTGTTCTCAAAACAATAGAGGGTAAAGCATATGCAAAAGGTGCAAAAAGTGAGCCGGTTATAATGATTTTTAAAATGCCGCAAGATGAGGAGAAATAAAGCATGATAGATATAGTGGATGCAAAATTTATAACCTCTGCACCAAATGTGGCATCTGCACCTGAATCCGATATACAGGATGAAGTTGTTTTTATGGCTCGCTCCAACGTAGGTAAAAGCTCATTGCTTAATGCCTTAACAAACCATAAGGGTTTGGCAAAAGTATCATCTACGCCAGGAAAAACAAAGCTTATCAACTATTTTGATGTTACTTTTATGGATAGAGAGGATGCCAGCAAAAGTGTTGCGAAGTTTGTTGATCTTCCCGGTTTTGGTTATGCAAAAGTGGCAAAATCGGTGAAGCACGGTTGGGAAAAAAACTTAACAGACTATATTTCTCAAAGATCGCAAATTAAGTTATTTATTCACCTTATAGACTGCAGACATCCTCACTTAGAGATTGACACAGATGTAAATGATTTTTTACAAAATAATTGTGGCGAATCACAATATATTTTACAAATATTCACAAAGATAGATAAGCTTAATCAAAAAGAGCAAAATGCGCTTAGACGGGAATTCCCAAATGCTATGATGGTGTCGAGTTCTAAAAAAAGAGGAATTCAAAAAGCAATAAAAGTCATTTATGATATTTTACACGGAACGATAGATGAAGATTGAATACATAAAAGCCTCACTTGTCAATATCGAGGCTATGCAAAAGCTTGTGTCGCCTGAAGTTGAATCAGGTGTGATACTTGAGAGAAGCTCAGATGAAATGGCAACAAATATAAGATCATACACCCTGGCTTATGCGGATGGAATCTTAGTCGGGTTTTGTGCTCTGCATATACATACGGCTTTTCTTGCTGAAATCAGATCTTTAATAGTCAGTGAAAAGTTTCGAGGTAATAAAATAGGGGAAAATCTCGTACTCTCATGCGTGAAAGAGGCTATGGATCTTGGCCTGCAAAAATTACTTTCACTCACATATAAGCAATCTTTCTTTGAAAATCTAGGTTTTATTGAAATTCCAAAAGAATCACTCCCCGAACATAAAATTTGGGCTGATTGTATTAAATGTAAACATTTTCCCATATGCAACGAAGTCTCACTAATCAAAAATCTTTAAGAGATTCATTCTTATATATAATACTTTTTATTATTTATGAGAGTTTGAGCAGTATTTATCTATTCTTACCGCCTCTGTTTGGTGTGCTTTTTGTATTGCTTATAAATGCCTTAAACCGTGATAATACAATAGGTGTGGTGCTTATCGCTTTATGCCTTGTCATTTTTGAAGCTGAAAAAGGCTATATTTTATTCACCTCTATTATATATTTACTTATTGCATATAAATTTATTCTGCCCAAGGTTATTCAAAACTTCAATTGTTATTCTTGCATTAAGTTTTCTTATATTTTTATTGCATATATCGGATTCTTAGTGTTTAACACACTTTTTTCCAATATTTTTTTAATTGATCTTCCCGGTGCAAATTACTATATAATATACTATATAGTAATTGAATTTTTTATTGTGAGTTTGTTATGAAAATTAAATTTATTCTTTTTGTATTTTTTTCCATATGGATGGCTTTAATAGTACGTGTGTTTTTTCTTGCCATTGAATCAAATTCTTATTATGAAAAGCTCTCAATCAACAACACCATTAAAAAAGAGGAAATTGCTCCTGTGAGAGGGGAGATTGTTGATATCAAAAATAGACCTATAGCGGTGAATAAACTTGGATTTAAGATTCAGCTGAAACCACATTTGAGATTTAAAAAAAATCTTCATATCTTCCACGAAGAGATAGATAATCTAGTCAAATTATTGCCACAGCTTGATAAAGAGAAAATTATAAAAAGGTATGTCAAAAAAGATTCTTATTATAATCATAATTTCATAGATATTGTTCATTTCATATCTTATGAAGATATTATATCTGTGTATGCGAAATTAAATCTAAGAGAAAATCTTAACATCGTTTCAGCACCTAAAAGATTTTATCCATACAATGAGATCGGTGCGCATGTCATAGGATACGTTTCTCGCGCAAATAAAAAAGATGTCCAAAACGACACTCTCCTTGACCTTATAGGTTATACAGGAAAAACCGGCATAGAAAAACAATACAACACCTTCTTGCAGGGTGAAGCTGGCTATAGAGAGATTAAAATAAATGCAAAAAACCAAGAGATTCAAGAGATATCCTATGAAAGTGCAAAAGAGCACAGAAAATTAACTCTCGGTCTTGATATCGAACTGCAAAAATATATAGCAAAAATGTTTGAAAATAAAGAAGGTGCAGTTGTTGTTATGGATGTAAACGGAAGCATTCTCTCAGCTGCCAGTTTTCCAGGCTATGATTTGAATATTTTTGTCTCAGGAATGAGCCACAAGGTTTATGATGATATGGCTCAGGATTTAGCTCATCCATTCACCAACAAACTTATCAATGGATTATTCCCTCCGGGATCCACAATAAAAACAGGTTTGGGCCTCTTGTATATCACCACCGACTTAACTGAACAGTGGACGGCCGATTGCAAGTCTCATCTTCCATTAGGCGGACGGATTTTTAGATGCTGGAAGAAAAAAGGGCATAAGAAAACAAGTGTTGTAAAGGCTATTAGAGAGAGTTGTGATGACTATTTTTATAAAGGCAGTTTGATTGTCGGGAATGAGAAGATGAGCGAAGGTTTAACAAGGTATGGGCTTGGAAAAAAAACGGGAATTGATTTACCAAATGAATTTATAGGAGTGGTGCCTTCACGTGAATGGAAAATGAAAAAATATAATCGTAGATGGAGTCTTGGCGAAACTGCAAACACCTCTATCGGTCAAGGCGATTTCTTGGTGACACCTCTGCAAATAGCTCAATTCACAGCCCTTATGGCAACAGGAAAACTTCCTAGGCCGCACTTAGCTAAACAAATAGGCAAAGAAGTGTATGAAACGCAACTGGAAGATGTATTGAATGAAAAAGAGAAAGAAAAATTACCTTTAATTCAAAAAGCTATGTATGAGGTGTGTAACTATCCACAAGGCACAGCAACGCACTATCTTAGCTCTGATATTATAATAGCCGGAAAAACAGGAACAGCGCAAGTTGTGGCCATTAAGCAAGATATTAAAAAAAGAAGGCTGGAACATGAGATAGCTTATTATAACCGTTCTCATGCCTGGTTCACATCTTATGGACCGTATGAAAATCCAAAATATGTTGTAATGGCAATGGTGGAGCATGGTGGGCATGGCGGAGCGGCAGCCGGCAAGATGGTCTCTGATATTTATAACAAATTACTCGAGCTTGGTTATATTGAAGAGCGTTACAATAAGAATAAAAAATAATACTCTTATGCAACTACGTTTTGAATGAATAAAGCCAAAATTATTAGAAGAAAAATTGAACCAGCTTTGTTATAGAGTTTATTTGCGAGTATAAAAAGAAGCGTGATTGATGCTGCTATCATGATAATCATATCAAACCTTGTAGCGACTAAATCCACTGTTAGCGGATTTAGAATTGATGCCGCACCCAAGACCATCGAAAAATTTGCAACGTTTGATCCGATGATATTTCCCACACTCATCTCAGCATTTCCTTTTTTGATTGCAACTAATGACACAACAAGCTCTGGAAGAGATGTGCCTAAAGCGATAAGAAATATACCTATAATCCATTCAGTGACTCCGAAAGTTCTTGCAATGTTCGCACCGCTTTCTACAACAAAATTTGCACCGCCGATTGTTAAAACAAATCCAATCAGAAGAAGTATGACAGTTTTAGTCCAATTAAATTTTTCTCTAATGAGATCTTCATCGATATCGCCTTCTAAATCCTCTCTGGAATATGTAAATAAAAATATAAGGTATGAAACCATCAAAAGAAGATAAAGAGCACCGTCAATTCTGCTTATAGTGCCATCTTGAATCATTACAAAAAATATTACTAAAGGGATAATAACCCAAGCGCTGTCAAGCGAAAAAAGATCCCTGTTTGGAACCATTGTTTTAGATATGAAAAATACTATTCCTAGCACCATAGTGATATTAAAGATAACACTCCCGACTACATTAGCAACAGCCATATCGCTTTTACCTTGACTAGATGCCATCATAGATGCTGCCATTTCCGGAAGTGAAGTTCCAAATGCCACAAGTGTTGCACCGATCACAAAATGAGAAATATCAAAATGAAGCGCTATTCTTTCTGACTCTTTTATTATAAAGTCTGCACCATAGATTAAAGCTGCCATAGCAGCGATAAAAATTCCAAAATCCATATTTTATCCTTGTGTTCTGATTATTAAACTTTCTGGCAGTTTAAGTTTTTGTATGATTTGTAGTTCTTCTTGTCTCATTTCACCCTTATCAACTTCATGGTCAAACCCTAGCAGGTGAAGCAAGCCATGGATAAAAAGAAGTGTAAGCTCATCTTCATCTGAATGCTTCAGTGATTTTGCAACTTTATGAACATGGTTCAAGGAGATAACAATACTTCCTATAGGAGACATTGGCATATCCTCATAAGGAAAGCTTAACACATCAGTTGATCTATCAATATTTCTGTGCTGCTTATTGATTTCTCGTATTTCATCATCTGTAGTCAGGATGAGTTCTATATCTTTTTGAGTGTACATATCAGAGATTTTTTCTAAAAGGCTTATGTTGACCTCAAAGGAGGTTCTGTTGTCAAATTCAATCATGGTTTGAATTATATCTAATGAGGCTTAGGTTAAGAAGTATTTAACCACTAATATTTAAGTGTTTTCCTATACCTGTTTTTTGTGCGCTTACTTGATTTGACTCTGCCACCGCACTTTCTATAATTTTTAGTGCTTCTCTTTGGTTTATTTCTAAAGATTTTTGCAGCACATCAATTTGAACCCGGCTAACATCTGTGTTGTTAGAAGTTGATATATCCATAATAATACGTCCTTTTATTATTTCAGTGACTTAATATCGGTTCTAATTTAAAAAGCTTAATAAAATATGTTAAAATCTTTTTATGAATAAAAAAGAGAATAAAAAAGCCCTCTGCATTATGAGTGGAGGTATGGATTCAACACTAAGCGCATACATGATAAAGAGTGAAGGTTATGATATCATAGCTGTGCATTTTAATTATGCTCAAAGAACACAAACTAAAGAACTGAAATGCTTTAATGAAGTTTGTGAAGACTTGAAAGTGCAAGATAAGTATGTCTTAGATTTAGACTTTTTTAAACAGCTTGGCGCCTCTGCACTGACAGATGAAAACCTAGAAGTGCCGACAGGCGGAATAGAAGAGGGAGTTCCTATAACATACGTTCCTTTTAGAAATGGTATCTTTTTAAGCATGGCAGCGGCAATTGCTGAAAAAGAAGGTGCAGAAGTTATTAGTATCGGTGTTGTGGAAGAGGACAGCAGCGGTTATCCTGATTGCACAGAGTCATATATAAAAAGCATGGAGCAAAGCATCAATCTCGGTACAAAAGAAACGACCAAGATAGAGATTCGCATTCCTTTAGTCAGTCTAAAAAAATCGCAGATAGTTCAAAAATCATTAGAATTACATGTGCCGCTTCAACTAACTTGGAGTTGTTATAAAAACGAAGACAAGGCTTGTGGAGTTTGTGACAGCTGCAGACTTAGATTAAATGGTTTTGAATCAGCCGGAGTGAAAGATCCAATCAAATACGCATAATATTAGATTTAAAGAGCTTGAGATCACTCACATAATCAAAAAGACTCTTAAAAACAGTTATATTCAAATATCCAAAGATGCAGAGGTTGTTTTAAAAACACCAAAGGTTTCAAATACTTTTGTGCTGAATCTTTTAAGCCAAAGAGAGAATTGGATACGAAAAAAAATCTTTGAAGTGAAAAAACATCCTCCTATAAAAGTGAATCTTGAAGATGAAGTGCTTCTTTTTGGTGAAATATACAGTATAGACACTCAAGAAGCAGGTTTTTTACGTGCAAAACTCGAAAAAATCAGAACTGCTTCACCGAAAAACATTATAAAATGCTACGACGCTTTTTATAAAGAATATGCAAATGATTTCATATGTTTAAGGGTTATGTACTTTTCACAATTGATGAACTTGGAATATAGTGATATTAAATTTAGGAAAATGAAAAGTAGATGGGGAAGCTGCAGCTCAAGAAAAGTTCTCACCTTCAACACTGAACTCATCAAAATAAAAAAAGAGCTCATAGACTATGTTGTAGTCCACGAACTAGCACATATACAACATATGAATCACTCTAAAAAATTTCATGATTTAGTGGATAAGTACCTTCCAGATTCTAAGTTTTACCGTCAAGAATTGAAAAATATAAAAATATCTACTCATTAGCTTGAAAGTAATTTAAATGGTACTTGCTTGATGGAGACCACATCATCCACCCATTTGTCTGCAACTCCTCAGTCGCTCTTACTTGTTCTGTGACTTCATGCTTCTTGTAATGCATTTTTGTATGCGCATAATCCTTAAAGTACTGCAACCAAGGTCTTACGCGCGCGGGTTCAATGATGTTTTCTATATGTTTTATACTTCTGTAGATTACAATATACGGATGGCTGGATGGATTATCTTTTCCAAATGAACCCGAGGCAAAGCCTGATGGGTAGAGCATAGGTGCTAAATAATCAGCGTGTTCAGCTAAGCTTTTCACTGTTTGACCGATATTGTTATCGCATTTCTCGGTCCATAAAATATTTCCATAGGTGTCTACAGAAATATAAACACCGTATTTCTGAAGCTTTTGTTTTGCCGAATCTAAAAAGGTGTTGATTGCCTGTATTCGGTTTTCTTGTGTGTTTTCTTTTGAATACTTCAAATCTGATTTGGCAGGAAAACGTATATAGTCAAAATTAATTTCATCAAAACCCACTTTTGCAGCTTCCTCGGCCATTGCGATTGCATAATTATGACTCCTGGTGTCAAATGGATCCACCCATGCCATATTGTCATGGTTGCGCCATATTTCATCTTTTTCATTTTTAATTGCATAATCCGGGTTGTTTGAAGCTTGAATCTCATCTTTAAAAGTAACGATTCTTGCGATAGTGTAAATATCTCTATCTTGCATCATTTTCATAAATCGTGAGATATTTCTGTTTGTTCTGTTTTTATGAGCACCATAAGTATTTGCTTGTTTAAATGAAGTTAAAAAAAGAGTTGATCCATATTCATTTTTAATATCTACAACAATAGCATTTGCTTCAGTCTTTTCAATGATTTTAAAAATTTTTCTCATTGTTGCAGAATTACCACTGGCACCCCAGAAGCTTAAATACAGGGCTTTTACCACAATAGGCTTCATATGATATTTTGTAATATTAGAATCTTTTTTTATATGTAAAGCTTTATATCCATATGCTTTAATATGAAAAACATCATCATCTGTTTCAAATTCAAAAAAGCCATTCTTATCGCTTTTTATGGATGACTTAGAATCACTTATAATAGCTCCGGCAATTATTTTTGAAGTGTTGTTATCGATAATTGTTCCAGTGAAAGAAGCAAAAAGCAGCGTTTGGAGCAGAGTGAAAATTGTAAAAAATTGTATCAAGTGATCTCTCGTGTTTTAGTTAAATATAATAAAGCAATATGTATGCCATCTTCTTTTATTTTATCGTTCATTTAAAAAGTAACGCAAACTTGTATCACTCCATTGTTTTGAGAGCTTTAAGTGATTTTCAATTGAGTTGTAAACTATTTGAAAATCTTTATTTTTTGCACTTAATTCAGCGATAACTTCATTTAAAGCAAGCTTACCGGCATCAATAACCTCTTTTGGAAATTGCATTATATTGACATTAAGCTCTTGAAGCGTTTGAAGTGCTTGAATGTTTTGGGCATGAAATTCATATGTCATATTTGAGTTCATCTCACTTGAAGCCACCTCTATCATTGATTTATGCTCAAAGGCCAAATTTTTCCACGCTTTTTTATTAAAGGTGAGTTCTAATATAGAGCCCGGCTCATGCCATCCTGAGTAATAATAAGGTGCAGCTTTGTAAAAACCCATCTTTATATCTAAAGCAGGGCCGACCCATTCTGTTGCATCAATAACGCCACGCTCAAGAGAACTATAAATTTCACCAGCGGGTAAAAGTATAGGATTGACACCCATTTTGGCAAAAACTTCACCACCAAGCCCAGGTATACGCATCTTTAGACCCTTCATATCTTCTAAAGAATTTATAGGTTTTCTAAACCATCCGCCCATTTGAATGTTTGTGTTTCCACCCATAAAAGGGTGGAGATTATACTTTGCATACTGCTCACGCCAAAGGTCTAAGCCGCCACCAAAAAGCATCCACGAGTTAATCTCTTCTGCGGTGAAACCAAAAGGGATACCGCTATAGAGTGAAAAAGCTGAGTTTTTTCCTTTCCAGTAATAAGGACCTGAATGAAAAGCATCAATCTGACCACTGGAACATGCATCAAAAACAGCCAAGGCAGGGACTAAAACGTTTTTTGGATACAATTTAATCTCCAGGGAGCCTCCGCTTATATCTTTGAGTCTTTGTGCAAAACGCTCAACACCGACTCCCATAATAGGAAAATGTGCAGGCCAGCTTGTTGCAAGCTTTATAATGGTCTTTTTATTTTTGTTGAAGTTGACTTTTTTTGTTTGAATATCTTTAGATTGAGGATGTTTTGAGTAATCAATAGCTTGTCTTTGGCTTTCGTTACATCCCGTTAATGCAAGAGAAGCTGAAGTCACGGTGGCAGTTGTTAAGAAATCCCGACGGTTCATCAAAATCTCAAATCTAGTTGTGTAATGGTTTGTGAGTCACCATCACACCATCTGTATCAGCATATACATAGTCGCCGTTTTTAAAGTTCACTCCGCCAAATGATAAAGAAATATCCCTGATACCTTCAGTGAGGGGAATATATTTTCTAGGACATGTTCCAAGTGCATATAAAGCCACCGGGATATCTTTGATTTGGAAGGTGTCTCTGATGTAGCCGTTAACAATAATTCCAGAGTAGTTGTTTTGTTGTGCAAATTTCATAAGATTTTCACCAACCACAGCAAAAAATTCAGCTTCTACGTCCACAACGACTATTTTACCTGTTCCATCTTCATCTCTTAAAAGTTTTATAAGTTCAGAATTATTTTTATCCAGTTTTATTGTAATAACTTCACCACGACATTTGCTGGCTCCACCATAGTTTTTAAAGTCATAACTCAAGACATCCACTATCTCTGGATGCTCATCACAAAAGTCTGCTGTAAAAAAATTCATAAAATACGTCCTAAAATTTTGTTTATAACCGTATTATAACCTTATTTTTGCTATCCTCATGTTTAAATAATAGATAGGTATTTAGATATATGAAAGTAATAACCGGTGTAGTTGGCAATGATATTCACGTTGTGGCAAATAGACTTATAGAGCTCTCTCTCGATGCAAGAGGTTTTGAAGTCTTTAATTTAGGGGTGAATACTTACCTTGAAGAGTTTTTTGATGCTGCTGTTGAAACACAGGCTGATATACTTCTGATCTCTTCATTAAACGGTGAAGCAGAAGGTTGGGCAAGAGAGGTGAAGTTTTTAAAATCAAAATATAAAACTCTTGATAATCTCGTAATGATGATAGGTGGAAACCTTGTTGTCGGCACAGCTGCAGCAAAGGATATAGTCCCAAGATATAGGAACTATGGATTTGACTTGGTTTTTCATCAAGTTGATTTAAACACCGGACTTGACACTCTGGAAGAATATCTTAAAACGAGAAATATATAATGAGTTTACTCCAAGAAGAGCGTGAAATTATTCTTAATAATGAGTTTGTTGATAATTTTGACTTCGCTGAAGTTGAAGAGTTTGTGAGAAATGCAGACAAGGAACTTTTTATATCCCATCATTTCGCGCAAAAGAAAAAGATGCTTGTGCAACCTCGTGGAGGTTTTCCCACTTATGAGAAGCAGTTTGCACTCAATGAGTTTTTTGTTAAAGCAAACGTCGATGTGCTTCCACTCACCATTGACTCAAACACAAGACTCAATGATTATGCAACAGCAAAAAAGATGCTTCGCTTAAGCGAAGAAACTGAAAAAGATATGCTCAATGGCTACCCTTTAGTCAATCATGGTTACCGCACTACAAGAAAAATGATCACACACTTCAACAAACCTGTAAGCCTGCGTCATGGAACTCCTGATGCAAGACTTCTTATCGAAACAGCCATTGCTTCTGGTATATTTGAGATAGAAGGCGGACCGATCACATATCTTCTTCCTTATTCAAAAAACTTTCCGCTGGATAAAGCTTTTCTTTACTGGAAATATGTGGAAAAAGTATGTGCAAACTATTCTAAGCTTAATCTTCCTATCAACAGAGAGTCATTTGGACCGCTCACTGCAACACTGGTCCCGCCTTCTATCACTATAGTGATTCAACTTCTTGAGATGCTGCTTTCTTTAGAAGAGGGTGTTAAGTCATTCTCTGTTTCTTTTTCTCAAACAGGTTCAATGAATCAAGATATTGTAATGGGTGCGGTTTTAAGAAAAATGGCTAAATATTATGCAGATGAGATTAACTGCTCAGATGCTGCAATCAACCTTGTGTACCATCAGTGGATGGGGGCATTTCCAACAAATAAAGATTATGCAGAACAGCTTATAAATATGTCTACAGTGATAGCATCTATGGTTGGAGCTGATAAAATTATTACAAAAACAAGAGAGGAAGCTTCTGGAATACCGACTAAAGAGGCTAATGCCAAAACGGTTGCAAACACACAATACACCTTAGGTATTTTAAACGGTTTACCAAAGATAGTGGATCAAGAAGAAGAAGAAATTCTCAGCTTGGAAGTGAAGGCAATCATGGAAGCAGTGTTTAATGACCCTGCAGACACTCTATGGCGTAAAGTTTTCAACTCAATCAAAAATGGAACTATAGACGTTCCTTTTTCACCGCATATTATCAACCATAACGAGATGATCACGGTAAGAGATGCAAATAAAAACATTAGAATTATTAAGCGTGGAAATGTGCCGATTCCAGATAAATGCTTCCTTTATGAAAAATCAAAATGTGATTTAAGCAAAGACACCACAAGTATTGTAAATGACATCATCCACGATATAGGAATTATGCAATGAGTCAATTATTGATAGATGTTGGAAGCACTTATTTTAAAGTTGCAACACCCACAAGCATAGAGCAGCATTTCAGAGATTTCAATAAAGATATTTTTGATGATTTAACATACAAGTGCGGCGATACAATCGGTCAGTTTGAAAAAGAAAATGTTTATGTCTGCTCTTCAGCAAATGGAGGTCTCAGCACCCTTATTATAGGTATAACGGATTCTTTTTCTTTAAAGTATGCAAAAAATATTGCTTTTAACTCCGGTATAAATATTATTGACACTATTATTTATCAGAATATAGAAGAGTATTCAATTCCCAGTGATTTGGTTGATGTTGTGATTATTGTTGGCGGAATTGACTCCAGCTCAAATATTTTCACCCAGTCACTTTATACTTATCTAGATAATTTAAACTATTCAAATATTGTGTTTGTTGGAAGCGTGCAAGATGCTCCAGAGCTTCAAAATAACATTAAAGATCTTGTAGTTTTACCAAATATTATAGATAATAAGCTTCATATTGTTGAAGAAAATCTAAAAGAATACCTAACAAATCTATATCAATTAGACATAGAAGGTAAAGAAGATATAA
This sequence comes from Candidatus Sulfurimonas ponti, assembly GCA_014381585.1. Taxonomy (GTDB): domain Bacteria; phylum Campylobacterota; class Campylobacteria; order Campylobacterales; family Sulfurimonadaceae; genus Sulfurimonas; species Sulfurimonas ponti. The sequence goes on along the minus strand of JACNLH010000099.1, from coordinate 14,211 downwards.
AAAACCTCTATAACATCACATCAAATCAAATATATTCGACTCCTTATATCGTAAATAAAACATTAGCTCTTATTGATGCCAACTACTCGGTGGTTGACCCATTTATTCTTATAGATATCGGCGGTGCCACGACAGATATTCACTACTCAAAAGATTTAGTGGATGAAAACATTGTCACGCAAAATGAATACGATAGATTGGTCTTTAAAAAACTCGGTGTATATAAATCTAAAGAGTCCTTAATTTTCACCGCAAAAAACAATGAATTCACTTACGAGTTGTTAACACATCTCAAAGTCACAGAAAATATCTTTGAAGAAACTTCAGAGAAGGCGACAAAAACACTTATGCAACTGGCGATATTTCTTGTTTTATGTAAGATGTCTCACTATAAAAAGACATATGTGAATCTAAAACTGCTTTCTATAAACAGTATCGTTTTAACCGGCGGGATTACAAAAGTTTTATCTAATGAAGAAACAGAAGATATTATTTCATTTTTTTACAAAAAAATACTAAACTCAAAACATAATCCATCTGTGGTGATAGATCGAAATTACGATATTTGGACACTGGGAATAACAAATAAAGGGTAGATAATGTCAATTAACAGTATTAGAACACTTATAGAACGCGCTGGCAAAACACATGGTGATAAAATCGCTTTAGTTCTTGATGAGAAAAATATCAATTATACCCAACTGCTCTCTCGTGTAAATCAAGTTGCGTATTATTTAAAAGAACTAAACCTTCCCAAAGACTCCAGGATTGGAATATACTCAAACAAGTCTATTGAGCAAGTCGTGGCAATTTTGGCGATTCTTTCAACTGACTATATTTTAGTGCCTCTTACAAAACTTTTAAAACCCGAACAAGTGAAATATATAATAGAAGACTGTGATATAAAATGTATCATAACTGACAAACCGCAAAATATTCAAGAAGTGGATTTTAACGGTCATATTATTTCGTATGAACCCTTTGTGGAGGATATGGCTTCTTTTAATGAAATCTATAAATACTATAATAAAGCATATACTTGCGAAGTCAACGGTCACTCAAACGCAGTTATAACATACTCATTTGGATTAAGCGGATCTCCAAAAGGTATAGTGATTTCACATAGAAATCTTATTGATTCAGCGCGTGTGGTTTCTAAATATTTATCGCTGAAAGAAAATGATGTTATTTCTGGGATATTGATTTTTAATTTTGATTATGGTTTAAATCAAATTTTTGCATCACTTTATAAAAAAGCAACTTTGGCACTTCACCGTTTTATACTCGCTCAAGATTTTTTAAACCACCTTATAAATGATAAAATCACCATCTTACCTTTAATGCCTATAAACATCACTCAGATATTTGATGAAGATATGCATAGACTGCCCAGTGCACAACTTTTTGAGAATATAAGGATTATCACATCTTCAGGTGGAAACATCACTAAAAAAATGGTGAAAGATTGTAAAAACCTTTTCACAAGTGCCGCCTTTTATTCCATGCATGGACTCACTGAAGCATTTCGTTCAACATATCTTGATCCACAACAAATAGAAATCAGACCAGACTCTATAGGAAAGGCTATTCCTGATGTTGAACTTTATGTAATCAATGAAGATGCAAAAGAATGTGCTCCAAGAGAAGTGGGGGAGTTAATTCACCGTGGCGGCTATATTTATAGAGGTTTTTGGAATGCCCCGGAACAAAATGCATCAAGATTTCAATCTATCCAAATACTTAAAAATGTAATAAACCTTGAGGGGCATTTAAATGATGAGATAGTTGTGGCCTCGGGAGATTATGTTTATAAAGATGAAGAGGGCTATCTTTATTTTGTTTGCAGGCATGATGATATGATTAAAACAAGAGGCTTTAGAGTTTCACCGCTGGAAATTGAGTCCGTCGTAGAAGTGAATATACCTCAAATAGATGTAAGTGCTGTGTTTTCAATAGAGAACGAAGACAGGGAAGAGGAGATAGTTTTAGTATACACCGCTAAAAATGAAATACCGAAAAAAGAAATACTTTTTGAGTTGAAAAAACATCTAGCATCTTATATGATACCAAGCAACATTATTTTTAAGAAATCTCTTCCCTTGATGCAGAGTGATAAAAACAAAGTGAATAAAGAAGAACTAAAAAGAGGACTGTTGCAATAGTATCGCTTATAAATCAAAAAGATGCGCTTGATTCACAATCGGTTTAGATAATATATCTTTATTTGCACCGGCTATAAGTGCGAAATGGAAATTATTATTTTTTAAAATTTCTATTATTTTATTTTTATTTTTATATATAAAAATGTTTTCACCGCTTATTCCCTCAATAGCTTGAGGAATTAAATATATTGATCTTGCCCAGGTGGCCTTTTTTTGCAAAAAGGCTATTTCCACACCAATCAATGTGCTATTTGGTTCAAATATTAAAACCTTATCACTAGTTCCAAACTCTTTTATCTCAAAATTTTTATTTGTGAACACTGCCTCAAAATGGTCTATCGGTGTCAACTTTCTCAATCTATAGTTTATTTTCAAGGTTTTATAGAGCCAGAGCAGTTCTTCGAGGTAAGGCATAAAAAATGGTGAAATGAGTTGCCTTTCATAAAATATATTGTCATAGATAAAAGAGGTTTCAAAAAGAGTTTGTTCTATAATTTCTATAGATGGAGTGTCGCTGACAAGTAACTCTTTCACGTTGGTGAATAGATTTTCATCACACATCGAAGGGGAGAAGAGAAGGGTGCTTTTATCATTAAGATCCCATAACTGCTTATGAATTGATTTTATATCTCCATGAACAACAATGAAATTAGAGTCTGTGATTATTTGCAGGGAGAGTTTTAACACTATCTCATTACATTTATACACTGCGATGTCTTTATCAATCAACCTAAAACGAAGAAGTCTTTTAAGTGCATCTTCGCAATCTTGCACCTGCACCCAAGCAATTTCGGTATCACTTATTTGCGTAGGTTTATCAAACACAACACCATAAGCGCCATTTAGTATAGCATCCTCAATCATACCCTCATCAAAAGCGATAAAAAGATCACCTCTTTTTATATGCTTCACATCAAAAACAATGCTTTGGAAATTTTTTACAAACGGATCATTTATTAATTTTCCATTTGTAAGTGCAAGGATATTTTCAAGTCTCATCCAATAGCTGTGCCTGCCTTTTTAGATTTTTCGGGTCTCACTAAACATAGACCGTCTTCATCTTTAGCAGCAAGAAGCATACCCTCTGAGATCATCCCCATAAGTTTTGCAGGTTTTAAGTTTGCCACCACACAAACTTGAGTGTTTATCAAATCTTCTGCCGAATAGAATTCTCTAATTCCGGCAACAACTTGACGATTGTTTCCTTCACCTAAATCCACTTGAAGCTTTAAAAGTTTTTTACTTTTTGGAACTTCCTCTGCTTCGACAACTATTCCGATTTTTAAAGATGTTTCAAAAAATTGACCGATTTCTATTAAGTTATCATCTTCTTTAGTTACAGACTTTTCTTCTCTTTCATCCTCCTGAGGTGCATTGGGTTGCGCCACAGGAGCTTCTGGCATTAGGGGTTCATCAACACGGGGAAAAAGTGGCGGAACTTTTTTAATATTAAATACTTTTAATAAGTTTTTCTCTAAAATAAGATTTTTATAGCTGTCATTGTTTATTTCAAAATTAAGTGCATCTGCAATAGTGGCAGTTGTTTTAGGCATAACCGGGCTAAGCATAATGGCAGCCTTTGCTAAAATATTTGCAACTAATGCAACGGTTGCAAGCGCCTCATCAACTTTACCTTCTTTCATTTTTGCCCAAGGTTCGTAACCTGTGATTGCACCGTTTCCAATTGCAAAAAGCTTCCAAAGTTCTTCTAGGTACCTATGTGTTTGTAAATTTTCCATAAATGCATCAAGGTTAGACAATGCTTCATTCATTGCGTCTAGCTCTTTTGAATGGTACTTTTGCACATCCACACTATCTATCTCATACTCAGAGTACTTCCCGCTCATACCTATAATACGGTTTAAAAGATTACCAAGATCATTGCTTAGTTCCGAATTGATTCTGTCTATAAAAGCGCGTTGAGAGAAATCACCATCTTGACCAAACGGAACTTCTCTAAGCATAAAGTATCTTAAGTTCTCAACACCATATGCATCTGCAACCACCTTAGGAGCGATTACATTTCCTTTAGACTTAGACATTTTTTCACCGTCTCTCGTCCACCAACCATGAGCACCGATAGTTTTTGGCAGTGGCAAGTCAAGGCTCATTAAAAATGCCGGCCAGTAAATTGCATGAAAACGTAAAATATCTTTACCCACAAACTGTGTGCTTGCCGGCCAATAGTTCATATTAGCATCATCTTTTCCGTAACCAAGTGCTGTGATATAGTTTAAAAGTGCATCTAGCCAAACATACATAACGTGGCTTTGATCATTTAAGCTCTCTGGCATTTGTACACCCCAGGTGAAAGAAGTACGTGTGACAGATAAGTCACGAAGCCCGCCTTTTACAAAGTTTATAACTTCATTTGCACGTGAGCGGGGTAAAATAAAATCAGGATTTTCTTCGTAATGCTTTAAAAGCTTATCTTCATATTTTGAAAGCTTGAAAAAATAACTCTCTTCTTTAATAATACTTGTAGTTCTTCCACAATCAGGACAAAATTCACCATCTTCAAGTTGCGTTTCTGGAAAAAATGTTTCACAACTCACACAATAGTGACCTTCATAAAAGTCTTTATATATGTCACCTTTTGCATGCATAACTTCAAAAGCTTTCTGAACGCCGCGCTTGTGATCTGCATCTGTGGTTCGGATAAATTTATCGTAGTCTATTTCAAACTCATCCCAAAGATTTTTAAATGAGGCACTGATTTCATCTGCAAACTCTTGTGTAGGCTTGTTGTTTTTTTGAGCCGACTCTTCAATCTTTTGACCGTGTTCATCTGTACCGGTTAAGAAATAAGTGTCTTCACCTTTTAGTTTTTCGTATCGTGCCATAGTGTCAGCGATAAAAGTGGTGTACGCATGACCGATGTGTGCTTCACCATTCACATAGTATATAGGTGTTGTTATATATTTACTCAAAATATTATTCCTTAATTTTATTTATAATCAAAACTCAAATCCGCCAGTATCGCCCTTGGACATACTGTTATACACTGACTTTATATAGTCAGATCTCAACTCACAACTTAAAAAATGCTCACAGGCACTGCAAGTTTTTAAAGCATTTTGCACTTGACACTCTTGAAGTTTTTTTAACATCTCTTTGAGATGAACTTCAAATTTATCTTTACTTTTACTAGCTGTTTCTTGCATAAACTTCTTTTACTCTTGCTATTTCATAATTTGAACCAAAAAAACAAACAGCTGTATCATGAATGTGTCCACAACCTAAAGTCATTAAATCATTCACTCCGTCCACTGCGCCGCCGCCTGATTTTTCATAGATAAATGCAAAAGGAAAGACTTCAAAAAGACGTCTGAGTTTTCCCTCGGGTTTGTCTGATGTGCCAGGGTATGAAAACAATCCGCCACCCTTAAGAAGGATTTGGTGAAGATCTGGAACCATTCCTCCAGAGTATCTTAAACGGTAACCCTCAGCAAAAAAACTATCCACCATCTCTTTATGGTAAGGTGCCCAGTTTTGCTGTGTCCCGCCGGGAGCGTTAAGTTTTCCTTTTTCATTTAAACGGATCTCTTTAACAAACTCAAATTCACCTGCTTGAAGCAAATAAAGTTTTGTTTTATTTTCTGCAAAAACCATCTCAACGCGAGGGCCATAAACAACATAACATGCTGCAACCATATTTTCCGCACCAAAAGAGTTTTCATAGATTCCAAAAATAGAACCCACGCTTAAGTTAACATCCACCAAGGAAGAGCCATCAAGAGGGTCGTACGCTATAAAATACTTAGAATCTTTTCTAAAAACTTCTTCATGCTCTTTTTCTTCACTGGCAATAGTGTTAACAGATTCAACTCTTGAAAACTCTTCTTCAATAATCATATCACATTGTATATCCAACTGAAGTTGTGTTTCACCGGAGCTGTTTTCTTGTTGAGAATACCCTATATCTTTAACATCTATAGCATCTTTAATTCTTATGGCACTTCTTTGAATCGCATCAAATATATCTCTCACTTACACTTCCTTTGCATTTTTGAATATCCATGAAATAACTTCATCCGGATTGTTTAAGTCTAAAATATCGACACCCTTTGGCATTTCGTAATTATTTATATCCACACTCTCATCTATCGCCAAAGCATCCATAAATGGAAAGTACTCACTATCGAGTGAATTCCTAAAAACGCTGATGCGGGGAAGAGGGAGTGTTTTCAATCCTTCCACAAGTAAAATATCAAAGGTGTCAAAAAGCCTGATCATCTCATCCAAATCTTCACTTTTTTTAGAAAAATAGGTCGTTCTTGTCGGTGAAGTCACAATGACCTCTGCTCCGGTGTCTGAAAACTTATAGCTATCTTTTCCCTCAACATCAAATCTGGCTTTATCCCCTGGATCATGCTTAACGATTGCAACCTTTTTCCCGTACTCATTTATGAGCTTTCTTGCGACTTTTAAGATAAGAGTCGTTTTCCCACTGTTTGATGGACCTGTAAATGCAACTGCTAATCTTTCGCTCATATATCTCTCATTTAAAATTTAATAGATTATACAAAAGTGTCAGTAAAAAGTTGTTTAATGAGATATAATTCTTTTTATAATTTAACAGGAAAATATATGAAAACTTTTTTATTTGCTTTAATCACTTTAATTTTTATCTCCGGATGTGCAACTAAAAATGCTTTTACAAAACTTGGATTAGAAGACAGTGAACAAAAAGCTATCGAAAATACAAGGTGTGCTAAAGTGATTTCCGGGGATATTGTAGGCGGTATATTCTCTGCAATCTATCTTAATAATATTTATGAAGATATCAACAAAGAACATAAGATGTTTTACATTTCCATGTATCTTAAAGAAAAAAGCGATAATTTCAATGTCACCCTCAACAATGAAAAACCGATCCAAATTAAAAAGCTTCCTGATTTTAATAAGTATTCGCACTTACTGCCAAGCAAAAATAAATGGACTCAGAACTATCTTGTAACTTTTAAAAGCGCTCCGAACTCTGATCTTAACCTTTCGATCGATAGCGGTCAGTACTCTTCAGGTCCGTTAAGCTATTCAAAAGATCAACAATAGAAATTTCTTCACCTAATATCTTTTTATACACTATGTAATTGGAGAGCACCCGCTTTCCGTATTCCCTGCTTTCTCTATTTGACATCAGTTCCATGCTTAGGTATGGTTCATACTTGCCTTCTCTGAAAGTTTTTGCTTTGAGATGTTTTCTTAAGAACCCTAAACCGCCATTATAAGCATAAGCGGTGAAAAGAGGATGATAAAATGATTTATTCAGCCATGCCAGATGTTTTAGAGCATACCTGATATTGTAGCTTGGTTTAAACATGTCATCGTAGCATGTGATTGGATCACTTATTCTTGTGCTTAGATCATCAGTCACAAAGGGCATGATTTGCATAAGGCCAAGTGCGAAAGACCTTGAAAGAGCAGCCGGTATAAGGTTGCTTTCTTGACGCATCAAAGCGTACACAAGTGCTTTTTCATCATTGCTGATTTCTCTCAGATATTCGTCGTAAGGCATAATGAAACTATGCGTTTTAAACCCTGAAGCTTTCTCAAGTATAAATGATTGCACAGCCTCCATATTTTTTTCTTTATAATTTTGTGCAAGATTCAGTAACTTATCCTTTGGTGTGGTTTGAATCTTATTCATTATTTCATCCCAGACGAAAGGGTCACTGACATAGTTCTTACGTGCTAAAGAATTTACATCCACAGTATGAAAATAGTTCTTAAAATCCAAACCAAGCATGTCATGAGCATACTGCGTATATATGTTGATATCTGTGCTTGAAGTCAACTCTTTTAGATATTTATTCTTTTTGCTTGCCTGATACATCCAAAAAAGATTTTTATCTTTATTAATTCTTTTTGTTGATTTTTTTCTAGAGTGTTTAAAATGTTTTATTGCAGGTTTCACTCTGGAATGACGTAAATGATTTAATCCTAGAAGGAAGTTTGCATCAGAATCAACATTCTTAGGTTTTACATGGAGTAAAGATTTTTGGAGATGATTGAGTCTATCATCATTCACTATTTTTTTGATTAAAGCAAATTTTCTCCATCTGCTGGCATCCTCTGAAAACATATGCTGTATAAATTCTTTAGACAAAAGCAGGTTTAAGTTTTCTCTTCTATGCTTTGAGGTGGTGCTGATAAACATACTTAGAATGGTATTGGCATTATATTTTCTATACGCAAGCTCAGAATATTCTTCTGCTTGAATCTTAACTTGATCTCGAGAAGCTTTACTTTCAAGTCGGGTTAATAGTTTTTTGCGCGTTTCATCATCCAAATGCAAGGTCTTAAATGGGCTCATAGCTAGATTAAAGCACTCTTGTTCTTCTATGGAAAGCAAATCTTGTCTATTGCGGCAATCTTTTTCCTTTAAGAGTGCTTTGTTTTTTGATTTTTTAAGATACTCTTTTTTGATTTTATAGATGTTCCCTTCAACTAAAGCATAGGCTTTATCAGCCTCTTTAGATGAAATATCTTGTCGTAAATATTGCCAAATCATGAAGTTCTTAGAACGCCCGGACGGTTTAGAGAGTATATCTTCAAACTTTATTTCAGCACTGAGAGATACTGAAATAAGTGAAATAAAAAGAAGTTTTTTTAACATAGACTCTATCTTAAAGCATTCGAGCCAATAAAGAAAAAACATACTCTCCAAGAATAACAAGCACCTGTAAAGCTATAATAATAACCAAAGGTGCTAAATCAAGACCATTGAAGTTTGTTTTTATAAGGCGTCTTACGAATGAATAAACAGGATTGGTAATTCTATATAAAAACTGAACAACAGGATTGTACGGGTCAGGATTCACAAAACTAAGCAGGGCCGTTATAATAATCACCCACATATATATTTCTATTATTCCGGTGAATAAAGAACCTAATTTTAAAACCAGTATGCCTAAGTCGCTCATTTTACAATCTCTCCTATATAGTTTTTAATATATTTATATATCTCAGCAATATCCGGACCATCGCCAGTCCCAGTTAAGATATAAGGAAGTGCTTTAGATAAATCTTCTTCCTTAAGCCCTGATTCTTTCAATGTATAGTTTTTAAAATCATTATAATCTTCAAAATAGGGTGCTGATTTAATGGTCTTTACAATAAGTGCTGAGGGCTCAGTAAATTCTTGAGGAATCTCCTTGGAGTCAAATATAGCCTTTATCTTAGACTTAAGCTCTTTTGTTGTGCTGACTTCTTCAAGATAGACTCTTGCAAGATGACCGATCTCCTCATCGGCAAAACCGACATAGCGGGACAATTCTTTTGCATCAAGCATTTTCAAGTGCTCGCTGTTGATATGTCTCAAAATATCGATATCGAACCCGGCAGGGGACTTAGATATATTTTCTAAGCTGAACCATTCTAAAGCTTCGGATAATGTGAATATTTCTTTGGGGGGCTTATTCCCTGTTGATATTAAATAATTTGATATTGCTTCTGGTAAAAAACCTTCTTCTAGAAGCCATTTCACGCTCAAGGTGTCAGCATTTAAAAGATTGGGAAGGTGTGCATATTCAATCTTTTTGTCGTACTTTAAAGAGCTTCGAATATGTTCTTGCTTAGGTGTATTGCTCATATACTCTTCACTATGTATAACGATTGAGATATCATTTAGCATATCATCAACAGCACAAGCAAAATCATATGTAGGTGTCTTATCTTGTCTCATGATCACAAAGCTCTCTAGCTCTTCAGGCTTAACTGTCACTTCACCTTTGATATGATCTTTTATGATTATTTCTTCAGTCGGTTTATTGATACGTATACTAAAAGGATTCATGTTATCTATGACAAGTTCTGCAGGAAGGTTCGCACAAGCATCATCGTATCTGTATGCTTCTTGCTTTTCTTTGGATTCATCTCTTTTTTTATCTAACCATTCATCTGAACAAAAACATGAAAAAGCTTTTTTTTCATGCATAAGCTGCAAAGCCATTGCTGTGTGAAAGCGCACACTTTCACTTTGGTAAACAGTTTGAGAATATCTAAGACCAAAAAGGTCTAAAATATCGAGTATCTCCTTATCTTTGCCTTCTATGTTTCTTTGTTTATCTGTGTCTTCTATTCTAACAATCAAGTCTTCATTTCTTTGCTTTGAAGTTATATAGTTGAATAAGGCAATTCTTAAATCACCTATATGCATATCAGCAGTGGGGCTGGATGAAAATCTTAGCATTATAATTCCTGCCTAGTGTATTTTTTGGAATTTTAACAAGTTTTAGCTAATGAAGTTCTTTCTTGAGAAAAACGGCAAGGTTGAGAAAAATGGAGCTATAAGCACAAAGATGATAAAATACAATTCATAATAAGAGTTTTAAAATCAAAATGAAGTTTCTTTAAAAAAGGTTTAATAATAATGAGTAAGAACAAGGATTTTTTACGTACAATAGTTGAAGAAGACCTGAAGTCAGGTAAGTACAAAGAGGTTGTTACAAGATTTCCTCCTGAACCTAATGGATTTCCACACATTGGACACGCTAAATCTATCTGCATAAATTTTGGTATTGCAGATGACTATCAAGGGCATTGTAATCTAAGAATGGATGATACCAATCCAACGACAGAAGACACACAATACGTAGAAGCTCTCAAAGATGCTGTGGAGTGGCTTGGCTTTGACTGGGGTGAAAATGTGAAATTCACTTCTGATTATTTTCCCAAACTATACGACTATGCTGTAGAGCTCATCAAAATGGGTGAAGCATACGTTGACAGTCTAAGTGAAGATGAGATACGTGAATATCGTGGAACTGTCACCCAAGCAGGAAAACGCAGCAAATATGCTGATCGCAGTGTTGAAGAAAATTTAGACTTATTTCAAAGAATGAAAAAGGGTGAATTTAAAGACGGAGAACATGTCCTTCGAGCCAAGATTGATATGTCAGCTGCCAATATGAAAATGCGAGATCCTCTTTTGTATCGTATCAGACACGCACATCACTTTAGAGCAGGGGACGAATGGGCTATTTATCCAATGTATGATTTTGCCCACTGTCTGTCTGACTATATCGAAGGTGTCTCTCATTCTATTTGTACGCTGGAGTTTGAAAATAACCGTGATATTTATGATTGGGTCCTAGACACACTTGGACTTAAATCAGCACGCCCGCACCAACATGAATTTGCACGACTTGGTATCAACTATACGGTTATGAGCAAAAGAAAGCTTTTAGAATTGGTGAACAGTGAAAAAGTGAGCGGCTGGGATGATCCTCGCATGCCTACAATCGCCGGCTACAGAAGAAGAGGGTACACTCCGGAATCCATTATAAACTTTTGTGATCAAATAGGTGTGGCAAAAGCAAATTCAATGGTTGATGTTGCGCAGCTTGAGTTTTGTATAAGAGATGATTTAAATACAAAAGTGCCACGCGTATTGGCGGTGCTTGATCCACTCAAAGTGACAATCCAAAACTATGAAGGCACTGAAGAGATTGATGCCCCATACTACCCGCATGATGTGCCTAAAGAGGGCTCAAGAAAGATTCCTTTCTCACGTGAGATTTATATTGAACGTGATGATTTTATAGAAAATCCTCCAAAAGATTACTTCCGTCTGACCCCTGATCAAGCAGTGAGACTTAGACACGGGTATATAATCACTTGCAAAGAAGTTATTAAAGACCCTGATGGAAATATCGCAGAAATAAAAGCTGAGTATCATCCTGACTCTAAAAGTGGCCATGACACTAGCGGTATCAAGGTGAAAAGTGCCATCCAATGGGTGAGTGCCAAAGAGGCTAAAACAGTGGAGGTGAGACTTTACGACAGACTGTTCAAAGATGAAGCCCCCGAAGGATTGGAGGATATAAATCCAGATTCTTTACGAGTTATCAAAAATGCTCTTATTGAACCTGCTGTGATAACCGAGAAACCTGATGAAAGATTCCAGTTTGAAAGACTGGGGTATTTTTATGCTGACCCTCTTGACTACACAGATGAAAAGCCTGTGTTTAACAAAATTGTAGGTCTTAAAGATTCTTGGGCTAAAAAGACAAAGTCAACCCAGAGCGTACCTAAGCCTCAAGTCAAAAAAGTACAGGTGGATGGTGAAGAAGCATCCATGGATGAAGTTCAGCAAGCACTTTTTGATATGTACACCAGTGAACTTAAGTTAAATGCTGAAGTGGCTAATATACTAGCTCGTGATGAGCACCTTTCATCATTCTACAAAGAGACTTTATCTCTACTTAACAGCCCTGTGAGCCTGGCTAACATTGTAGTGAATGAGGTGGCCAGAGAGTTGAAAGAAAAGCAAGTGGATGAGCTGAACTTCAGTGCTGCGCAGATAGCAGAACTTGTTAAGATGATTGATGATGGAACTATTTCAAGTAAAATTGCTAAACAAATATTTGAAGAGATGGTTCAAACTGGAGCAAATCCTACACAAATAGTCGAAGATAAAGGACTTGTACAGATAAGTGAGCCTTCTAAAATTTCACCTATTATTGATGAAGTGATTGCGAAGAATCCAGATAATGTGGCAAAGTTTAAAGCAGGTAACACTAAATTACTAGGCTTCTTTGTAGGACAAGTGCTAAAAACAACAGGCGGCAAAGCAAACCCAAAAGTTGTGAATGAACTTGTAGCCGAGAAGTTAAAATAATAAACCCTCGTCAATTCTAAAAGGCCAGTGTTCTAACTGGCCTTATTTCCCTTTCAATATCATAAGTGAAGTTTCTAAGTGTTTTAGTCGTTGCTGTATATAATGAATGATTAATTTTTAAAATGATTTAAATGTGATTTTTTTGCAGTGTGAGTGGTGACCCCGAGGAGAATTGAACTCCTGTAACATGGATGAAAACCATGGATCCTAACCGCTAGACGACGGGGCCACTTTGTTGAATTTATTTCAGTTACTTTAACTGAGCCGAAATTATATAGATTTGTTGCTTAATAAATCCTAAAACGGCTCATAAATTAATTTATATTAAAAGAAGTCTCTTAAAGCTCTAATAATAATTGCATTTTTAGAGATACTTTCCGCTTTTGCACCTTCATTCACCGTTTCATACAAGTCAAGAGGAAGTGAAATAGAAAAAGTTTTAGTTTCAATTTTCTTTTTCTTTGTAATCATTGCAGTGACACTTACAAGCAGCTCAATGATTTTTTTAGTGTCTATCGGTTTTTGAATAAAACTGTTAACACCGACTTCAATAGATTCTGAAATTTTTTCAATATCATTGCTTGCGGAGATGACGATAATAATTTGATTAGGATTGATTGCACGAATTTGACGAGAAAGCTCAATTCCATCCATTCCTGCCATAATAATATCAACAAAAACCACATCCGGCTTCATCTTGTTGTACATCTCAAGTGCATCAACACCATTAAAGCATGAGCCCACATCTGAAAAAAAGTTTTTAAAAGTTGAGCTTAAAAGCTCATTTGCAACTTTTTCATCTTCTACAATCATCGCTGATAATTTTTTTGTTTGAGCCGTTAATTGCACTAAATCTACATTTTGCATATTTTAATTCCTAATATATTATTTTGATAAAGGAATTATAACATATCTATAGTATATAATTAACAAATATAAACTATAGATATGTTACATTTTTTAATAAACACCCGAAAGTAGGGCCTGAATGGAGCAAAATAAATTGTTAATTAATATTGATATTTTTATATGTTAATTGATTTCTTTTTTAAATTTTTCTAACCATACAAGATCTGACTCTTTAGCATCCTCTTTTTGTATCAATAAAGAATCGATAACGCTCAGTAGTGTTTCTTCATCCATAAACTCCAATAAGTTTGGATTTATAGATGTCTTGCTCACACCATCATATGTATTTAGTAATTGTTGTATATCGCCAATTAATTTATTTTTTCGTTCACTCAAGTTATTTAACCTTTAATATATCAATAGAATTCATATTGGTTAACATAATGTAAATTCTATTGAAAAATCTATTCTGTCCTTCTCATGCTTAACATACGGGTTATCGCACATGCATTATTATAGCAAAAAAACTAAATACTCCTTAAAAGCGACCTTTCATATGTTCCTTGATAATCAGCA
>JACNLH010000104.1 GCA_014381585.1 Candidatus Sulfurimonas ponti | reverse complement strand
TCGGTATCCAATTACAGTATGTTTTTCGATATTTAGTGATGTATTTAATCATCATAGTGTCATTATTGAGTTTTTATTATAGTAGTGATAAAAATAATAAGCAACAACTTGAACTTACTAAAAGTGAGCTTTATGCTGTTGGTTATATACAAATTATTTACCATCTAGGTATAGATATAGTTGACTTGAAGAACTTATATATGTCAAATGCCAAAGAAAGTGTTATCCATGCTATGCAAGAGAATATCAATAGAGATATTGACTCCATATTTGCTTTGCAAGAGGAATATCCGAAATTTATAAACACTGCTTTTAATGACGAACTTCAAAAAATGAGAAACTTAGATTTCAATAATACTCAATATTTGGAATTTCTAGATCTGATAAATCATGAAAATTATCGTATAGGGGATGTTTCAAGTTTACTTTTTGAAGCGAATAGAGAAGTTTATTTTCTAGGCACATTACTCACGCATTATATGCCAGAATATATATTAAGTTTACTTCTCAGTGATAGTTTTATTAAAGAATTTTACTATAAAGGGAGTCTTTCTCAAGAGAAAAAGAATCTTTATATAGAACAAAACAAGTTAGTCTATTTGAGTTCTAAGGAAGTTGCTGGAATTATAAAGTTATTGACACCAAATAAAGAAGTGAAAAAACTTTCTTTAATAATGCAGAGTTTATTAAAAAAATTAGAGCATATTGAAGAAGAGAAGACCGCTGTGTCGGATTGGAAAAAAGATTCAAAAGAGTTTGAGAGATACAGTGCATACGCTAAAGAAGTTAAAAGTTTATCTATATTTTTAAATGATAAATATATAGAAATATTAACAAAAAGTTTAGAAGAAAGAGAAAAACTTTTAAATGATGAGATAGTGAAAAACAACATTATCATTATTTCACTTTTTATATTTATAAGCATAATATCTTTTTATTTCTATAGAACTAAAATATTAAATGTCTCCAAAGAAGAAGAGATTGAAAAAATCAACCATGAGTTGGATAATGTTGTTTTATTTTCCAAGTCTGATAAGAATGGGAATATTATACATGTGAGTTCTGCCTTATTGAGATTAAGCGGTTACACCAAAGAAGAGCTTATAGGAAAAAATCATCGTATTTTTAAGAGTGATGAGAATCCAAAAGAATTATATAAAGACTTATGGAAAACGATTACAAAAAAAGAGGTGTGGAAAGGTGAATTAATCAATAAACATAAGGATGGTTCAACTTACTGGACATATCTCACTATAACTCCTGAATTGGATAGAGATGGAAATATCGTAGCATATAATGCAAGTAGAATAGATATCACAGATGAAAAAAAGCTAGAAGGTGAAAAGTTACGAACGCAAGAAGCCTTAGAGTTTAAAAGTAAGTTTTTATCCAATATGTCGCATGAAATCAGAACGCCTCTCAATGCTATCATCGGTTTATTAAACGTTGCGCTTAAAACTGATTTGGATGTGAAACAAAAGGATCTTTTGAGTAAAGTCACTTTATCTTCAGATATGTTACTCAGTATCATTAATGATATTTTAGATATATCTAAAATAGAAGCTGGGAAAATGAAACTTGAAAAGACAGCATTTAATCTTATAGAATTACTTGAAACCTTGGAAAAGCTCATGTCAGAAAAAGTTTTAGAGAAAAAACTTAGTTTGAATCTCCATTATCACGATATAAAAGCTTTTCATTTTTTAGGAGATTCTTTACGAATTGCGCAGGTGCTTAATAATCTTGTAAGCAATGCTATTAAATTCACTCAAAATGGAACTATAGATATAGATATCAGAATGATGCAAAACACCAATATCCGTTTTGAGGTGAAAGATTCAGGAATCGGCTTAAAAGAACAAGAGATGGAAATACTTTTTGAAGATTTCATGCAAGCAGATATGAGCACATCGAGAAAATATGGCGGAACTGGTTTAGGGCTCTCAATATGCAAACAATTAGTCACTCTTATGAATGGCGAAATTTGGGTCCAAAGTGTTTACGGTGAAGGTTCCACATTTGTATTTGAAATACCTTTAGAATCAAATGAAGATGATATGCAAGATAAAGAACAAGAAGATGGTGACTTAAAAAGATTAGAAAATAAAGTGAACACCATTGAAGATAAAAAAATATTAATTGCAGAAGACAATAAGATGAACCGATTGGTGGTTTCTATGCTTCTTGAAGATAGCCAAATCGAACTGGATTTTGCACATGATGGCAGTATGGCTGTAGAAAAATTTAAAACAAACACTTATGACATGATCTTTATGGATATTCAAATGCCAAACATGAATGGCTATGAGGCTACAAAGAATATTAGATTATCAGACAAAGATATTCCTATTATTGCTCTGAGCGCCAACGTGATGCAAGAAGACATGAAAAAGGCGGAAGAAGCAGGGATGAATGCATATTTGGCAAAACCCATTGATATAACAAAATTTTATAATATAATTGTAAAATATATTTTTCAATAAAAGGATTTCCTATGTTACACCCAGTCGCGGCGCACTTTGCCATTGTATTACCATTAGTTTCACTTTTATTAGGTGTATTGTATATCATTAAACCAAGTGAGTTGATGTCAAAAATATCAACACGTTTTATGGTTTTTGCAAGTTTATTTTTAATAGCTGCTTTTTTCACCGGGAAAGAGGATGGTGCTGAGACCTATATACTTTTAAGTCAAGCGGGAAAAGCACTTTTATTGGAACATAAAGATTTTGGACTTTATTTAAGTGTGGCTATGTTTGTGACAGCTCTGATAAAGCTCTTGGGATGCAAAAAAAATATTTTCAAACTTGAGGTTCTTTCTGTCGCTTTATTGCTGATTATTTCTGCAGGGATTTTTTATCAAGGAAAAATCGGTGGTGAACTGACATATACCTATGGAGCAAATGTAGAAAAACATTCTGATGGAATGGACTGTTTAGAAGAACAGGCAGAGGATGAGGCGGAGGAATAGTCAATACACTCAATGTGTATTGACCATGAAAATAAAGTTTATATCTAGTCTCTAGTCTCTACAACAGAGATGCTGTTGATACCATCTTGCCCTTGAATTGAGTTTAACACGTCAAAGCTTGCAGAATCATCTTCTTCAATAGCACCAAAAACAGTATGCACACCATCTAAGTGAGGTGTGTCAGCAAAAGTGATGAAGAACTGGCTTCCACCGGTGTCTGGTCCGGCATGTGCCATTGAAAGTGTACCTGGAGTGTGTGTTGATGTGTTTTTCTCAGTTTCACATGCAATAGCCCAATCCGGACCACCTACACCAGTTCCCTTAGGACAACCGCCTTGCGCCATAAAACCAGGAATTACACGATGAAAATTTAAGTTGTCATAAAATCCAGAGTTTCCTAAGTGTGCAAAGTTGGCAACTGTATTTGGAGCTTCTTCCGGGAATAGTTTCAACCAGATAACACCTTTTTCTGTATCGACTTTTGCATATTGTTGCTTAAGTGACTCTTCTGCAGTTATCTTATAATCTTTTAATTCTGTATTTCTCATTTTGTACCTTTGTTTTTTTTAATTTTGGAATTATAGTCAAAGTTTATAAATGATTGTTATAATGTTTCTTATGATAAACACACTCAATAAAATTCATAGCTACTTTTTATTAAAAATGAATAGCATAACCATTAAACAAGCAAATATTTTCACCACACTTTTTATTTTTATATTCACTATTGTTTTTGCATACTTACTTATCATAGAAAATTATAATGATTATGAAAGAACATTAGTGAGTCAAAAATCAATTCATGAACATGTTTTATCAGCAGAGGAAGAATATCTACAAACTCAAAAAAAACTAAAATCATTGTTAATTAAAAACACCATTGCAATTGCAACATTGGCATTTATCCTGTTTGCCATCATGCTTGGACTGTATAAAATTTTCAATACTCTTATTCAAAAAGATATGCAGGCATTTTTGGAATTTTTTAAAGATACTGCACACAATGAACAGGTGCTAAATCCAAATGCTATCTTTTTTAAAGAGTTTAAGACTATGGTCGGTTATGCCAACAATATGGTGGATACTATCAGTGAGCAAAAAAGAACTCTTAAAGAACTAAATCTGAGTTTAGAAGATAAGGTGAAAGAAAAAACGGCAGATTTAATCCTGATAAATAAAAATTTAGAAAGAGAAAAAATTTTTTCGCAAGAATTGTTAGTGTCTCAAAAAGAATTTTTACGTTACACTGTTCATGAGACAAATACACCCCTGAGTGTTATTCTCACAAGTATAGAGCTTTTTGTTATGAAAAATCAAAAGGACAGACAACTCTCAAAAATTGAAGCAGCTGTGAAGAATATTTTTAACATTTATGATGATTTGAGTTATTTAGTTAAAAAAGATCAAATAGAGTATCCAAAAATTGCGATAGAGATAGATTTATATCTGCGTTCGAGACTTGATTTTTTCACTGAGGTTGCAGAGTTGTCAAAAATTTCTTTTGTATATAAACAAGAAGTTAAAGATCTGTTTATATACTTTAACGAGACAAAGCTTCAAAGGATTATCGACAACACAATAACCAATGCGATTAAATACACTTTAGCAAATGAGGATGTGGAAGTGTGTTTAAAGCGCGTTGGCAGCTTTGTTGATATCTCCCTTGGCAGTAAATCTAAAGAGATTAAAAATAAAGATAAAATTTTCAACTCTTTTTATAGAGAAGAGAAACATCAAGAAGGTTTTGGAATAGGTTTGAGATTGGTTAAAAATATTTGTAATGAAGAAGATGTGCAAATCAGTCTGGACTCGAGTGATGAAAAAACAATTTTCACATATAGATTTAAGATGATGGGTGAATAATGAAGATTCTTTTACTTGAAGATGAACTTATGCTTAACGAATCCATCCAGGAGTATTTAGAAGCTTTAGGTCATAGTGTGGAGAGTTACTTGGATGGGCTTAGGGCATATGAAAAGATTAAAGATAATGCTTATGATTTGTTGATTTTGGATATCAATGTTCCCGGGATAGACGGACTCAGCTTTTTGGAGATGATTCAAGAACTGAAAATTCATACACCGGCTATTTATATCAGTGCTTTAGTGGATATAGAAGACATTTCCCGTGCATATAATCTTGGCTGTTATGATTATCTGAAAAAACCTTTTCACCTCAAAGAGCTTGCGCTTAGAATAGATAGGGTGAAGCTCGATAAAGAGATACCAAGAGTGCATTTAAGACTCTCCACTCACTATAGTTATGATCAAGAACATAGCACACTCTTGTTTAAAAATGAATCTCAAACGCTTACAAAAAGACAATCTCAAATCATAGATCTGCTTGCAAGAAACAGAAGCAGGGTGGTTGATTTTGAACAGTTTCGAATCTATGTCTGGGATGAACAAATCATTGACAATGCCACAATACGTACAGAAATCAACCGACTGAAAAAAATTCTTAAAGAAGATTTACTTATAAACGTACGCGGTATGGGATATATGATAGAAAAACCATAAAACTGGCAAAACAACTATACTTAAATCTTATACTCATAATTAAATTATATATGATAGAATGATGTATATTTAAATGTGAGGATGGTTCAATCTTGAAAAAACATCTACTGCTACTGGGACTTATTGTATTATCTGGGTTAATCTTTTCTCTCATATTGTTACATCAACATAGGAATAATCTTATTGATTTTTATATAAAGTCAGATCAGAGAACATTGATACCGGAAAATATTCGATACTATGATGAAGTTTTGACGATGTCGGCATATATGGCATCTTTCACACATGACAATAAATGGATAGAACGCTATGAAGAAGCAGTTCTTCCCTTGGAAAACACCCTCGCAATTGCAAGAAAAACCTTCCCTGAAATTATTATATATCTAGATGAAATCGAAGAGGAGGTTGACACTTTAATCTCTTTAGAGAGACAATCTTTTGAATTATTGAAAGAAGATAGGTTTAAAGAAGCACAAGCGCTTTTGTTCAGTGAAAAATATAATGAAAGTAAAAAAGAATATAACAAAGTGTCCAGTTTCACCACGTTATGGTTGCCTGAATTTACAAGTATAAAAGCGATAGC
>JACNLH010000041.1 GCA_014381585.1 Candidatus Sulfurimonas ponti | reverse complement strand
AGTTGGCGGTAAACGCGGAATCTATGAAAGTTTTGATGCAGGTCAGACTTTTAATGAGATGACATCTCTTCAGTGTCTTTCAATTCGAAATGATAAAAACGGTGTTTTCGCTGCAACTAACAACGGTATATATAAGCTCGTGGATGGCACATGGAAATTCTATGCACTAGAGAATGAATATATCACATCTATCTCATTGTCTGAAAAAAATATCGTAGCCATTATAGATAAACATTTGTTAGTCACTCTTCAAAGGGGTAGTGGAAAAATACTTAGCGAAACGGTTGTTGCTATTGATGCATCAAAACTTAAAAAAGATATAAAACTTTCTCGTTTTGTAAGGGATTTACACTATGGACGTGGATTGTTTGATGGAGACATCTCACTTTTAATCAATGATTATGGAGCAATCGTAATCTCTTTGCTTGCTATAAGCGGCTATATTATTTGGTGGCTGATCCGTAATAAGAAAAAAGCAAAATTCACTCGTAAACTTATAAAATGGCATGCAAATATGTTTGCGATTATCGCAATAATCCCATTACTGATTCTGGCAATAACCGGGGTGTTCTTGGATCACTCTAAAGGCTTAGCGCAGTTTATGAGAACAACCACCATTCCTCATTCTATTCTTCCTCCTGTGTATGAGTCTTTAAAACATGACATTTGGTCTGTGGATTATGATGGTGAAGTATATAGGATTGGCAACAGATATGGAGTGTACAGTTCCAAAGATTTACAAACATGGGAGGAAGAGGCAAAAGGCTTGGCATATAGAATGATTCGCAAAGATAAACTTCTTTATGTGAGCGGTATGGGCGCTCCAAATCGCGTGTATGATGGAAAATGGAATATGCTTCCTAAAACACCACACATGTTTCGAGATATTATGATAGAAAAAGATGAGGTGAAGTATTTTGCCCCATGTGGTCATTGTGCTCAAAAAACACCGAAATTTGAAGATGCCACTTTTTATTCACTTATGCTGACTCTGCATGATGGTACTTTCTTCGCTGAATGGTGGGTTTGGGTTAATGATTATGCAGCTTTTGCATTGATAGTTTTAAGCATTACCGGAACAATACGCTGGTATAGGAAAAGAAAGAAGAGATCCGCTATAATTTCACAAAGCTAAATAGAGAAAGCAATAGCTTAAATAAACCTAAAATTAAGCTTCCCATAAGTTTATAAAGATATACTTCCATCACTAAAATAGCTCTTTAGCTAGGGCTATTTATAAAAATTCACATAAAAAGGTTCAAAAATGAAATTTACAAAAATTGCAACTTCTGAACAAATTGACCAAAAATGGGTTCTAATCGACGCTGAAGGTAAAACTTTTGGTCGTATGATCACTGAAGTGGCCACTATTCTTCGTGGTAAGAACAAAACTTGTTGGACTCCGAATATTGACTGTGGTGACTATGTAGTTATCGTTAACGCTTCTAAGGCTAAATTCAATGGTCTTGGTAAAATAGCAAATAAAGAGTATTTTTCTCACTCAGGTTACTTCGGTTCAACTAAAAGTGTTAAAATGACTGAGCTTTTAGAAAAAAATCCTGAGAAACTATATAAATTAGCCACTCGCGGTATGCTTCCTAAAACTAAGCTTGGTGCTAAAATGATTAAAAAATTAAAAATTTATGCAGGTGCTGAACACCCTCACACTGCACAATTAGCTAAGTAAGGATTGACAAATGGCAAATAAAATATATGCAACAGGTCGTCGTAAAGCGTCAATCGCAAAAGTATGGTTGACTCCAGGTACAGGTAACATCACAATCAATGGTCTTTCTCTAGATGCATGGTTAGGTGGACTTGAAGCGAAAAAACTTCGTGTTAAACAACCTTTAGTTCTTTCTAAGCAAGAGACTTCAGTTGATATCGTTGCAAGCACTATTGGTGGCGGTTTTGGCGGTCAAGCAGATGCTCTTCGTCATGGAATCTCTCGTGCATTAGTTGCTTTTGATCCAGCGATTAAAGCTATCCTTAAACCTGAGGGTATGATGACTCGTGATTCACGTGTTGTTGAACGTAAGAAACCAGGTAAGCGTAAAGCTCGTCGTTCTCGTCAGTTCTCTAAGCGTTAATCGTCTCACAGAACTTTTTATCAAGACATTTCGTCTTGGTAAAGCTCTTTTTTCTCAACTAAATCATTTAAGACAACCACAAACTAATAAATATTTCTATATAATATCCTAATTACATTAGGAAGTGCCACATATGAAAAAATCTCTTTTCTTCTCTTTATTGTTAATAATTTTAGCCGCGCTATCTCCAATAATCGGGAATAAAATAGTGACATATTATGTTGATCAAGAGATTGTAGCGGTGAAGAAGAAAGGTATCACTTTAAATTTTAAAAGTGAAACCCCCGGGTATATGTACACATCAAAACAATATGAATTCATACTCACTGATGTAGATGCTTTTGCAAGGTATTTAACAGAGTATGGGGCAGGTTTATTACCTCCATACACTGATGAGCTTTTAAAAAGCATAGTTTTCAGATTAGATATGAAGTACCACAACATCCCATTTTTAGAACCAATCTCTATAGATATCTATCCGATGTATATCTCAGATAAAATAATGGATAAACTTAATGGAAGTGATAATATTTTCTTTAAAAATTTTGAAAATTTCATCACAAGGCAAGGACTTTTATATCATATAGATTATGATCTTTTGAGTGAAAACTATAAAGGGCATATAAAAAATATTGACTATAACGAAAGAACTTATGACGGGTCTAATATTATTCTGACTTTGCATAATGCGATTTTTAATGGAACAGGCTCTTTTCAGGCACCAAAATCTTTGAAAACAAATATTGATAAGATATATTTTCAAACAAGTGACACATCAAAAGATGTGAGCATTGAGATCAACAGACTGGGCACACAATCAAGTGATGGCATCGATAAATCTGTAGAAGTCATATATGAAAAATCAAAAGAGCTTTATGATAAAACAAAAGAGATGTATGAAGAGTCTGATATACCGGAAAAAATGAATGATATGAAAGATGAGTCTGAAGACACTGCGCGTGAGATATACAACACATCTATGCAAATGAAGTCGATGTTCTTTAAATCCAAAGATAAAAAATCAAATGAAGAGTTAAATATTGAAGCCCAAAATGTTGATATAAACAGTTCTTCACAAAATGATAAGAAGAAATCTAAAAACAAGTCATATTTTTTTTTTGAGTCACTAAAGCTGAACTCAAACACCAAAGAGGTGAAAATGTCTCAGCTTGTTTACAATTCTTCAATGCAAAATATAGATAAAAAGTCATTTGAAAAATTGCAAAAGCTGATGCTGGAGTTAAAGACAAGACCATCTTCTGAGACTATCAGCAAACTGAAGGTGTCTGCTATTGAGATACTTTCAAATGGTTTGAAAGTGCATATTCCAGAGTTTTCCGTTGCAAAAGTTTTTTATGAAGGGGAAGATTTAGGCGGTTTTAAACTAATCTCAGCATTGAATATTAAAGAAGATAAAAACTTGGCTGCAAAAATGCTGTTCTCCCCGTTCTTTATAGTGCAAAACCTTGACTTTAAACTAAACCTCAGTGTTTCAAAGAAAATTTACAATAAATTTGTGGAAGAAGTGCCACTGGCTTTATTGGCACTGAGTGCTACAAAACAGACTGCAACAGATTTGATTTATGATGTTTCTTATATAAATGGAAATCTCACAGTCAATGGTGCTTCGGTCTTATAATTGTTTATGATTAAATTAACACTATTACTTTTAAGCTTTCACTTTTATGCCTTAGCCAGCACGCTTCACCTGGCAACATCAACCAATCCTTCCAGGCTGAATCCAATTTTGGCCACTGATTCCAGTTCATCAGAAATTGCAGGCTTTATCTTTAATGGATTGTTGAAATATGATAAAGACAGTTCGACTATCATAGGGGATTTGGCTGAGAAGTTTTATTATGAAAGCAATACAAGCGTGATATTTGAATTAAAAAAAAATGTGAAGTGGCATGATGGTGAAGGCTTCACAGCGAAGGATGTTTTGTTCACTTATGAAACATTAGTTTCGCCGAAAATATCTTCACCATACAGTGCAAACTTCAGGTTTGTAAAAAATGTCGAAGTTATAGATGATTATAAAATCAGGGTTGTGTACACTAAGCCATATTTTAAAGCCTTGGAAACATGGATGATGGGGATTATTCCTGAGCATATACTAAGTAAAGAAGAAAATTTAATGAATGCTAAGTTCAACACTGCGCCAATAGGAACAGGACCTTATAAACTTCACCAATTAGAGCATTCTAAAAATATAATTTTAACAGCCAATGAAGAATATTTTTTTGGAAGACCGAAAATTGATAGAATCTCTTTTCATGTAATTGCAGATGCTATGACAAGGTTTTTAATGTTAAAGGCAAAGTCGCTTGATTTAGGAAGTATTGATCCTATGCAATTTGAGAGGCAATTAAGTAAAGAGTTTTTTGAGACTTTTAACACTTATGAGGAGATAACGCATTCTTATACATATCTTGGTTTTAACCTCAGAAGAGAAAAGTTTAAAAATCCGCAAGTGAGAAAAGCACTTTCTTTGGCGATAAACAGAGAAGAACTGGTGAAGATACTTTTTTTCAAACATGCAAAAGTATGCACAGGCCCTTTTTTACCTGCAACCAAAGCTTTTAATGGTGAAGTTAAAGCTCCAGTCCAAGATATAGAAAAAGCAAAACAGCTTTTACAGCAAGCAGGGTATGATGAAAATAACCCATTTGAGTTTGAGATAGTCACGTCAAATTCAAACAGTGTCCGGCCTTATGCAGCACAAATTTTACAGCACCAATTAAAAAAGGCAGGTGTGATTGTAAACCTGCGTGTTATGGAATGGCAGGCATTTTTAAATATGGTTGTTTTTCCGCATAAATTTGATTCTGTTTTGTTGGGATGGGGACTTTCCTCAACCCCGGATCCTTATCTGTTTTGGCATACAGAGTCCGACAAAAAAGGCGGTTTCAATCTTATCGGCTATAACAATCCAAAGATGGATAAGATGATAGATGTATCTCAAAGTATGATAAATAGGGATGAGTTGTCAAAACTATGGAAAGAGATGTTTAAAATTATAGTTGAAGATAATCCCTATCTTTTTTTATATATACCAAACAGCATCACCGCAGTGGATAAAGGGATTAAAAATATAGAACCAAGCCTAAGCGGTATATGGCACAATCACATTGAGTGGGAAAAATCTGAGATTAAGTGATATATAGTTATAATTAAATTTTTAAAATAGACAAGGTGAGTGATGATTTATATATTTCTAACAATTTTTTTAATTTCAATCCTTTTATTATTTATTGGTCTAGTGAGTCCTTCTTTTATTATAAGGTGGCAAGAAAGAGCACATTGGGGGCATGTCTTAGGTGTATTTTCACCTTTGATTTTTATAAGTTATCTGGCTATTGTTTTTTACCCCGCAAGTGAGACCGATATTGAAGCAATAAATCTTCCTATCAAAATACAAGAAGAGAAAAAAGATTATAAAACTGAACTTACCATGATAGAGGAAGTTGAAACACCCATTCAGCCAGAACCACCTACATGGCCTAAAGATATAGAGATGGAAGAAAGTTCTTTCAATAAACGTTATCAATCTGTAATAAATATACTGAGAAAAATACTTAGCACTCAAGAGATTACTTTATATAAAGGTGTCCGTACAGACCATCTTACACATAAAATATTAAAATTTAAAACAGATACAGTTTATGAAATGACAATGAAGATAGATAATCAAAAAAACTTACAATCCATATATACAATTATTGAAAAAGGCACAGAGGTTAAAGATTTAAAGAATATTATAAGTTCAGTTATATGTGCCATAGATAGTCAAAAGATAACTTTACAAGAGTGTAAGTTAAAGAGCGAAGAACTCTTTCATGATATACGTACAAATAAAGTGAATAAATTAGAGATACTGGGTGCAACACATGTTTTATCAATCGGTAAAGAAAAATATTATAGAGTCACACCTAATTAAATAATAAATTTATTTTTCTTCTATTTTAATATCTGAAGAAACAATATATAGTGGGGCACTATGCACATGTAGCATAGCTGTGCCGCTTCCAACTGCAAACCCATATAGATTGT
>JACNLH010000042.1 GCA_014381585.1 Candidatus Sulfurimonas ponti | reverse complement strand
CACTATAGAGACTATCAGTATATTTAAGTATTTTGCATCTTTGGTGAAGATAGATAAGTCTAACTGTGTTATAGTCAGTGAAGATGATAGTAAATTAAGTGACTTTGCTAAAAAAAATGAGATCCAAACATTTAGTATCCCAAAAGATGTAGGCGGAAGGTTTTCTGTGTTTTCAGCTGTTGGCTTACTTCCTCTTTGCATCGTAGGTGTGGATATCGACAGGTTGCTCGCCGGTGCAAAGATAGTGAAAGAAAGTTTTTTTACAAAAAAAGATTTTTATGAACCGACGATGCAAAAAGCAAGATTTATGGTGGAGAATAAAAATAGGTTTAACATAAATGTTCTTTTTTCTTATTCTTCCTCACTTGAAGGTTTAAACAAGTGGTACATACAGCTTTGGGGTGAGAGTCTTGGAAAGATAAATGTAAATGGCACAAGACAAGCCTTGACCCCCATAGGTTTAGTTGGTCCGGTGGACCAGCATAGCTTTTTACAGCTTATCGCAGAAGGTAAGAGAGATAAAACAGTTACTTTTATCAAGATAAATGATTTTGAAGATGATTTATCTATTCCAAAAGGGACATTAGAGGGTTTTGAAGATCTTGATTACATAGATGGTTTAAAGTTCTCTGAGCTTATAGAGTCTCAGGCAAACGCAACTATCCAAGCTATCAAAGATCTTGGAGATATCCCTTGTGATGTAATCACTATAGATAAGGTTGATGAATTAAACATCGCTAAACTTATGTATAGTTTTGAGCTTCTAACATCTATAGTCGGTAAATTTGTCCGTATCAACACGTATGATCAACCTGGAGTGGAAGCAGGAAAAGTAATCTTAAAAAGTATGCTAAAAAAAGAAAAGTAGTAAAAAACTACTTTGATAAGCTTACTTTCAGTAGATGAGAGATATAATACCGGTCTTTAAAAGATGGCCAATTAGCTCAGTCGGTAGAGCAACTGACTGAAAATCAGTGTGTCCTTGGTTCGATTCCGAGATTGGCCACCACTCTTTAAACTATAAAATCCAAACAATTAACTAAAATTTTTCTAAGATGATTTATAAGCACCTTCTCGAGTTGTTACGTGAACCACCAAGATAACTAGCTTATTTTCATATTTTTTATAGATAACTCTATAAGAACGGAGTTTCAAACGGTATAGTTCTTCTTTCTGTCCTTGTAGTTTTTTTATTTTAGCACTGTTTGTCAAAGCTGTTTCATATTCAGATGAAAAGTTTTGTATAAAATCTTCTAAAGAATCCAGAATAAAAGATTGATTATGTTTATCAATCTTTTTTAAATCTTTTTTTGAAGCATTGTTGAACGCCAGTATATACAAATTATAAACCTAATTCTTTTCTCATTTCTTCAAGAGAAATTGTCGGTTCATCATCTGCAAGTCTTTTTTCTGCTACTTTAATATCTAAATAGTCAAAGTACATATCAAGAGCTGAAGCTATCAAGTGACTTTTTTTTTCATTAAGTTCTTCTGCGTAACGTGTGATGTCATCATTAACTGATGAGGGTAATGTTATATTTAATCTTACTGTATTATTCATAGTATTATCTCCTTGTGTGTATAATTATACATTTTTTTATACACAAAATCAAATATCTAGATATAATCACCTGAATTTTAAAGCTAAAGAAACCCTGTCGGATACTCCGGCTTTTTCAAAGATTTTGTTTAGGTGGTTTTTAACGGTGGATAAGGCTATCCCTTCACTTTGTACGATTTCTTTATTTGTTAATCCATCAGCCACCATGTAGGCTATCTCTTTTTCTTTTTCTGTCAGACGTACAATAAATTCAGGTTCTTTACTTGAAGAGTCTTGAATGAATTTATTTATAATATAGTTTGTAAGTTCTGGGAAAAGCCATTTCTTGCCATTATGCACACTGTCAAGCATATTTAAAAGATTGATCTTATTTAAGTAAGAATTTTCATAACCTTTGACATTTTTACCTATAACCATAGATGCATGGTGGACATTGGGAACAGAGTTAAACACAAGAATAGTAGTCTGCGGATAGATTTCTAAGTTTCCCAAAAATGTATGTATACTACCCACGTTCAACTCATCAACCATGAGAGTATTTGCTGAAGTATTCACCTTAAGAAAAGATTCCAGCTCAGCATAGTTTTGAATATGGACACGATTGTATAATCCAGAAAGTGCATTTGTCCAGTGTTTTAGTATAGATTGGTTACTGGTGAATAATATAACTTTTTTCATCTTTTTATCTTTCACTCAATGTATTTTCTCTAGCTCTTAAGATAGGTTTTAATATATAGTCAAGCACAGTTTTCTTTCCGGTGATAATATCAACATCAGCTGTCATACCAACGATAAGGTTTAATTTCTTTGCTTCACTGCCGAGATAGTTTTTGTCTGTTTTAATACGTACAAGATAATAACTTTGCTTGTCAACTTCATCTATGATAGTGCCGGCACTTATATGTGTCAGTGTTCCTTTAAGTGAACCATATATAGCAAAATCATAGGCAGAAAATTTCACAATAGCTTTTTGTCCAGGATAGAGAAAAGCAATATCAGCAGGACGAATCTTCGCTTCTACAAGTAAGTTGTCTTGACTCGGTACAATCTC
Source organism: Candidatus Sulfurimonas ponti (assembly GCA_014381585.1). Taxonomy (GTDB): domain Bacteria; phylum Campylobacterota; class Campylobacteria; order Campylobacterales; family Sulfurimonadaceae; genus Sulfurimonas; species Sulfurimonas ponti. The sequence continues at coordinate 3,545 of JACNLH010000042.1, read as the reverse complement.
TACAATGTCCATACCTGGCTTAACAACACCGCCCACTGTGTTAATAAGGAGTTGATTGATAGTGCCATCAACAGGTGAACGCACATCAGTTCTTTGCACCTTGTCTTCTCTTGCAACATTTGTTCTGCTGATTCTTGTCATCTCGGCTTTTGTTTCATTATATGCTTCTTTTGCAGCATTTTGAAATTTGAGTGTGACTTCTGTAATATTGTTTTTTTGCTCTTCAATAATCGAGATTAATCTGGGAATAGATAAGCGAAGAGATTGAAGCTCACCTTTAAGGGTGTTTTCTTGCCGTTGAAGTTGCAAAAATTCCACTTCTGAGACGAGACCTTTATCCACCAGCGGTTTGTTTAATGCAACCTCTTGTTTTATGAGAGAGTAGTTAGACTTTGTTTGGTAAAGTTTTGCTTCTGTCTCCTTTCTTTCAGCCCTTTTTTGAGCCAAGCGACGTTGGTAGATTAGTATGTTGTTGTTTAATTGTTCGATATTGCTTAGGTGAAGTGACTTTTCATGCTTGATGAGATCAGGTGATTTTATCCGAATCTCTTCACTCACAAAAAAATCATTCCCTGATGATTCTGCAAGCAGTCTTATAGACTTTGCTTCGAGTTCATTAAACCTGAGTTTATTCTCTGCAAAATTACTTACAAAACCGGTGTCGTCAATTTTTACAAGGATATCCCCTTTTTTGACACTTTGACCTTCTGCCACCAAGATTTCACTAATAATTCCACCTTCAAGATTTTGAATAACTTGAATTTGATGAGATGGTATGATTTTACCTTGTCCTCGTGTAAGAGCATCTATCTCAGCGTAGTAAGCCCATACAATAAGCCAAACTATTACAACTCCGCCAATCCAAAGCATAGCTCTTGTTGTGAAGTTGCTTTTCATAAGCATTGCAGAGCTCACAGAGTTCATATATGCTAAATCTTCGTCATTTTTCACACGAAGTTTTTTAATGTCTTTTTTTTTGTACGAGTAATCTAAAAACTTATCTTCAAGACTCATGGTTTACTCTTTGTTTTGGTTTATTGAGCTGTTTTACAACATCTTCTTTTGTTCCATCAATAAGAACTTTTCCTTGTTCGAGTAAGATTAATCGCTTTGTAATATTTAAAAGAGAATTTTTATGCGAGATAAGTATCATGGTTTTATTTTTACTAAACTTTTCTAAAGAGTGGATAAACCCTATCTCATTCGTGCTGTCCATAGAATTTGTAGGTTCATCTAAGAGTATAATAGGTGAAACACTAATGAAAGCACGGGCAATAGAGATCGATTGCTTTTGTCCACCGGAGAGACCTTCGCCGCGTTCACCTATAGGCATATCAAATCCCATTGGATGAATATCAACAAATCTTTTTGTTCCACTGATAGAAGAAGCAACCAAAATCTCTTCATCACTTGCATCAGGACAACGCACAATGATATTGTCCTTAAGTGTGCCTTTAAACAGCATAGTGTCTTGGGGAACGTACGAAATACCATGTCTTAAATCTGCAGGATCAATTTGTTTTATATCTATACCATCAAGCAAGATTGATCCTTCATCCGGCTCATAAAGTGCAAGGATAAGTTTCTCTATACTTGTTTTTCCTGAACCGTTTGTACCGATAATCCCAACAGATTCGCCAGGATGTATGACAAAACTAACATCATCCAAAACCTTTTTTTCTGTACCTGGATAGGTGAAACTCACATTTTTAAATTCTATTTTCCCTTCAAATGATGGACGTTGTACAAATTTTCTTGCTTCTTCTCTTTCCACTTCAAGACCCATGATAGAATCTATCGCAGTGTAAGCGGTTTTGGTTTGTTGAAAGTTAGAAATAAGTGAAGCAATCTGTGCTAATGGTGCCAACATACGAGATCCAAGCATAACAACTGCTATAAGTCCACCCATACTAAGCTCTTTTTCACCAATGGCGTAAACTCCGCCAATGATCATCGCAACGGTGTTGAGTTGTACAATAAAGTTTACAAAAGTTGAGATAGAGTTTGATAGATTTTTTGAGCGAATCCCTTTTTCAGCAACACTTCCTGTTGCTTCTTCCCAGTTCCATTGCGATTGACCGCTGATACCTAAAGCTTTAATCGTCTCCAATGCTGTAAGAGATTCAATGAGTACAGAGTTTTTTCTTGCACTTGCCTCATAGGTGCTTTCGATACTTTCTTGCATCGGTTTACGAATGATTAAACTGTATATTACAATAATAACGGCACTCATAACCGGAATAGCAACAATCCACCCACCAAGAATATAAATAATAAATAAAAAGATAATCGTAAATGGTAAATCTATCATGGTGGCAACAGAAGATGCGGTGAAGAATCCTCTGATAGAGTCGAAATCTTTGAGGTTGCTGGCAAAAGAACCGACAGAGGATGGACGTGCAGACATCTTTAGATTCATAACTTGTTCAAAAATAATAGAAGACATAATAATGTCACTTTTTTTAGCTGCACTCTCAAGAAAATAGGACCTTAAAAATTTGAGTATCATATCAAATAGATAAAGAACAATAATACCTGTCGCAAAAACCCACATGGTGTCCACTGCATTGTTTGGTACAACTCTATCATAAATATTGAGTGTGAAAATAGGTGTGGCCATAACAAAAAGGTTAATTAAAAAAGAAGCAACAATCACATCTGAATAAGTTTTTTTAGAATATGCGAGTGTTCCCCAAAACCAGTGATTTTTCTCATGTTTAAGAATACGTTTATGCGCATCTTTGAAATGTTGTTCCGGCTTAAGTAAAAAAGCAAAATTGATATACTCTTCTGCCAAATCTACGGTTTTAATCCAGCTCTCACCATTTTCTATATCTGGCAAAATTATTTTAGTGTATTTTCTGTCAGGACTTATCTCTGTGACTATACATGCCTTTTCTTTACCTTCTTGCTCCCCTCGCAATATAAGGATGACTGGAAGCAGAAGAGGGGATATATCTGTAAGCGAGTAGTTTACTAACTTAGAGCTAAATCCTGCTCGGTTTGCGGCTCTTGAGAATGCAGATTTAGAACCGGCAGCTTCAAGTGAAAAAAGTTTTGGGGTGAGTCTTCCAGGTTCAACCGGTAAGTCTGCAACAAGTGCATCGGCTGTAAAAGGTCTATTGTAGAGCTTGGTGAAAATCACCAAGCATTCTAAAATAGGATCCCTATGTGTACTATTTAACAACAACGTTCATCGCTTCTAAGATACTACCAGAATGAGTTAAAATTTGGTAATACGCTAATAAACGATCATATTCTGCAGTCACCTTACGGTTTTGTGCAGCATTGTATTCAAGTTCAATATTTAAAAGATCTATAATACTCCTTCTACCTAAGTCATTTTCTTCTTGGTAGTTAGCAACAGTTTCAGCACTCGCTTCAATGTTTTTTTCGATATGAACTAACTGTTTACCAGTTGACTCAAAAGTTTCCCATGCAATTTTTGCATACGCTTCCACATATCTTTTTGAATCAGATAAAGCACTTTGTTGTTTTAAAAGTTTATGTCTGTTTGCTTCTTTGTTTGAGCTGTCAGCTAAACC
>JACNLH010000043.1 GCA_014381585.1 Candidatus Sulfurimonas ponti | reverse complement strand
GTAAAGTTATTTATGCAGATAAAACTGCCGTTCTTGATAATATTGTAATTGTAGAGCACAAAGATGGTCTGCATACTATTTATGCAAACTTATCTCAGATTTCACCAAATATTAAAAAAGGGAAAAAGATTAAGAAGGGTTACTCGATAGGACGGGTGAATGAAGAGTTGATTTTTGAGGTAACACAAAAATCGTATCACATAAATCCAATAAGATTATTTAAATAACTCTTAGATATAATTTCAAAAAATTAAAGAGAATTCTATGAACTTTATTCAAACTCGCGGGTGTGAACCGGAAAAACCCGAATCGATAACTTTTTCACAAGCTATTCTTAGCCCTATAGCTTCATATGGCGGATTGTATGTGCCTGAGACACTTCCCAATCTGGGAGAAGACTTTTTAAGCAAGCATTTAAACTCCTCATATAAAGAATTAGCAGCAGATGTATTGGCAAGATTTGAGATTGATATTGAGCAGAGTGTGATTGATGAAGCACTGTCTTTATATGATAAATTTGATGATGCTTCTAATCCTGTTCCTGTTGTAAAAGTGAAAGAGAATCTTTACGTGAGTGAACTCTATCACGGTCCCACACGTGCATTTAAAGATATGGCCTTACAGCCTTTTGGAAAAATTTTATCCTCAGTTGCTCAAAAACGCAATGAAAACTACCTGGTTTTAGCGGCTACAAGCGGAGACACCGGTCCGGCAGCTTTAGAGACTTTTAAAAATCAAAAAAATATTCAAGTTGCCTGTATGTATCCGGCAAATGGAACCTCTGATGTTCAAAGACTTCAAATGGTCACAGAAGATGCTGATAATCTAAAAGTTATAGGAATCAAAGGTAATTTTGATGATGCGCAGGCAGCCTTGAAAAGTCTTTTAGTTTCACCGAGTTTCAAAGATACATTAAAGAAAAAGAATATCTCTTTATCTGCAGCGAATTCTGTTAATTTTGGGCGTATAATTTTTCAGATTGTTTATCATATCCATAATTATTTAGAACTCGTACGTCAGGGTGCTGTAGAGATTGGTGAAAAAGTCTACTTAAATGTTCCAAGTGGAAATTTTGGAAATGTTCTTGGTGCTTTTTATGCTCAAGAGATGGGACTTCCGGTTGAGAAGTTGGTTATTTCCTCAAATGAAAACAATATTTTGACACGTCTTATCCAAACCGGTGTTTACGATATTAGGCAAAGTGAGTTGCAACTCACCACATCACCGGCTATGGATATTTTAAAATCATCGAATGTGGAGAGAGTTCTTTTTAGTCTGTATGGGGCAGAGAGAACACGGGAGTTGATGGAAGATTTAGATAAAAACAATATTTATACTTTAAGCAAAGAGGAACTTGCAAAGTTACAAGAGTTTTTTCTTGCTGATTATTGCAGTGATGCTGAAGGGAAGGCATATATCCAAGCCACCTTTAAAAATGACGGCTACTTAATGGATCCTCACACTGCGACGTGTTTTAAATCTTACGAGACAAAATCAAATCCAGATATTAAGTCAATCGTGTATTCAACAGCTGAGTGGACAAAGTTTTCACCGGTTATCGCAAATGCACTCACCGGTGAAACAAACACTGAAGATATTGTTGCATTAGAGGCAATTTCAAAAGAAGCTTCCTTAGAGATTCCATCTATGGTGAAAGAGTTGTTTTCTAAAAAAATTGTTCACGATGGTATTATAGAAAAAGAAGATATAGAAAAAGAGATAGTCAGTTTTTTATAAAGACTGACTATTTTTATCTTTAAAGTTTAGTGGCTTTTAAATAAGCCTGCTCAATCGCACTCATGCAAGCACTTCGCACATTGCCATCTTCAAGTGCACCATAACCTGCTGCAGTGGTCCCGCCTGGACTCATAACTCCATCTTTAAGCAGTGCAGGGTGAATATCTTGGATGAGTGTTCCAAAACCTTCAAAAAGACCGCGCATAATAGCCATGGCATCATCACGTTTTAAACCTTGCTTCACCGCTCCATCAGCTAAAGCCTCTGCAATGAGCGCAAGATACGCCGGACCGCTTCCAGCAAGTCCTGTGGCAATATCAATCTCTTTTTCACTTGCCAACCATCTTGTTGCACCAATAGCACCTAAAAGTTTTTGGGCTTCTTCTTTGTACTCTATATCGCCTGTCAAAGTGGTCATAGATTTATTCACACTCGCAGCCAAGTTGGGCATAGTTCTCACCACTGCCTTGGGTTTTAAGTTTTCACGAAGCTTTTGTAGAGATGTTCCCGCAAGCACAGAATATATCACATCTGCTTCACCTTTTAGTTTTGTCGCAATATCTTCAACATTTGCAGGTTTCACACAAAGCATAATAGTTTTGTCACTCATATCAAAACCATCCATAAGTGCTTTATCTATTGAAACACCAAGCTTCTTTTCAAATGCATCGAGTTTTTCTAAACTTCTCCCAACCACCTCTATCTTGTAAGTGCCCTTTAAACCTTGAGCAATGCTTAGAGCCATATTTCCATTTCCGATAAAAGTGATTCTCTTCATATTGTGCCTTAATCTTTTTATGTTAGTATAGCATATCAAAATGAAGGTGGTCACTATGGAACAATTTTTAGAAGAAGCAAAGAATTCAAGTAGAATTTTAAACACTCTCACTGGAAAAGAAAAAAATAAAATCTTATTTGAAATGGCTGAGGCCTTAAGAGTTGACACTTCTGCATTATTATCTGCAAATGCCGTAGATATGGCTGAGGGCAAAAAAAATGAGCTCACTTCAGCACTGATGGACAGACTTTTTTTAGATGAAAAGCGTGTGGATGCCATGGCAACAGCTATAGAAGAGATAGCTGCATTAAAAGAGCCTGTGGGCCGTGTTCTTGATGGTTGGATTACAGAAGATGATTTGAAAATTGAGAAGGTTAGTATTCCTATCGGCGTTATCGGGATTATTTATGAGTCCCGTCCAAATGTAACATCTGATACTGCGGCACTTTGTTTTAAAAGCTCAAACGTATGTGTGCTTAAAGGCGGAAAAGAAGCTGAAAATTCAAATAAAGCCATAGCCAAGGTGCTTCAAGATGTGCTTGAAAAAAATGATTTGCCAAGATCTTTGGTTTCACTTATTCCAGATAGTTCACGTGAAGGTGTGGCAAAGCTTATCAAAATGGATAAGTTTGTTGACTTAATCATCCCTCGCGGCGGAGCAGGGCTTATCAAGTATGTGAGTGAAAATGCAACAGTGAGTGTGGTGAAGCACGACAAAGGGCAGTGCCATACATACATAGATAAAGATGCAAAAGTGGATAATGCAATAGCGATAGCTATAAATGCTAAAGTGCAACGTCCGGGTGTTTGTAATGCGATGGAGACCTTGCTGGTGGATAAAGCTATTGCATCAGATATACTGCCAAAACTCAAAGTGGAATTTGATAAAGCTTCTACAGAGTTAAAAGGTTGTTTAGAAACACAATCGATTGTAGATGTTTCTCTTGCAACAGATGAAGATTATGACACAGAATATTTAGAAAATATTTTAAATATAAAAGTTGTGGATGGTGTAAATGGTGCAATAGAGCATATCATTAGATTTGGTTCAGGTCACTCTGAAGCGATTATCACTGAGGATATAACAACAGCTGAAGAGTTTTTAAATGCGATAGATTCTGCATGTGTATACGTAAACGCTTCTACACGCTTCACCGATGGTGGTGCTTTTGGATTTGGCGCAGAAGTTGGGATATCTACAAATAAACTACATGCGCGTGGACCAATGGGAATAGAAGGTCTTACGACATATAAATTTAAAATTTATGGAAGTGGACAGGTAAGGTAGAGATTTATTTGTAAACTGCTATATCTTTTAATAATATCTCTAGATGTATTTCAAAATCATCTAGAATGGTTAAATAGCTTTTTTCTTCTTTATCTTTAATTGCTTCTTTTAAATCTAATGCAATAATTTTTATAATATCTGCTCCAATATTTGCAGTAATCCCAATAAAATCTAACAAAAGTGCATCTGCACGTACTATATCTTGATCATTTAGCAGTTCTAAAAGCTTATCTGAAGTGTTTGCATAACTTGTAATGAACTCTGCTAATATATCTCTATAAAAAGTTTCATCCCCACCACAGATAGCTAGTCCGATATCTGTATTTAATTCTTTAGTCATAATAACTTCTTGTGCAGTATCTAGTTTTTTATGATTAGATCCTTGTGTATAAGCATAGAGTATGTCATAAAAATCATTCATTTTGAGTGGTTTCTCAAGATGTTCTTGCATACCTACTTCTTTCATTTTACGTATATCATCTACACCAGTATTTCCGCTCAGAGCAATAACTACAATATTCTCATATGCAGATGTGTTTCTAATGATTTTAGTTGCTTCAAATCCATCTACCCGTGGCATATGTGCATCCATTAAAATAAGATCAAAGTCAGCGTTCTTTTCTAAGATATCTAGGGCAACTTGACCATCATCAGCCATAGTTATTTTAATACCACTACCATTTAGTAAACCACTTATAACTTTTTGATTAATGATATTATCTTCAGCTACAAGAAGTTTTACTCCAGCAAATTCTTTAAAGTTTTCTTTATGTATTTTTTCATGTTTGGGCACTGGTATTTTCTTTCTAGATGATTTTATTTGTTTTTGTATTTCTTGGTTTTTAGGGGTTTCTTTTTTGTTTGAGGTTTCCTCAAAAGGGTTGTCATTTAAGTGACCAAAGCTTCCCTCTGCTCGTTGTTCAAGTATAAAAGCTTCTTCTATCGTATCGAAATTCACTTGAGTTTTTAGTTGCTCGGGTTCATCATAAGAATCATAAACGGCTGTTGAGTTTTTAGACATGATATTATCAAAAGCATTTTTCGATTCTTGATTGAATTTTCGAGTCAGAAAATATATTACGATAGATGTCAAAAGAATAATTGCAACAATAATTTCATATAAATATTCGTTAAGCATAATAAACCTTGAAATAATTTCTCTAAATGATACTGTATTAAAAATTTATTTTATATAAATTGACATAAACTTTCTGTATAATTGCTTTTATAAATATACAGAAGGTTTGTCGTGCAAAATATTCCCCATGTTCCTGTACTTTATAGAGAAGTTTTAAAAGCTTTTGAGAATATAGAGGATGGGATAATTATAGACTGCACAATGGGGTACGGCGGACATTCTTCCATGATACTCGATGCAAACCCGAACGTAAAACTCATCGCCATAGACCAAGATCAAACAGCTATCGATTTTTCAAGCGAGAGACTATCTAAGTATGGAGAGAGAGTTTCGATTCGAAAGGGTAGATTCTCTCAAGTCATTCAAGATATTTTATCCGAAGTGGATATCAAAGATATAAAGGGTGTTTTAGCAGATATCGGAGTCTCTTCCTTGCAACTTGACCAAAAGGACAGAGGTTTTTCTTATGAAAGTGAAAACCTTGACATGCGTATGGACAAAGGCGCAAACCTTACTGCAAGTGAAGTGGTGAATGATTACTCACAGTCTGAACTTGAGACTCTACTTTTAGAATACGGTGAACTGAGAAACTATAAAAAGATAGCAGCTGAGATTATAAAACATCGTCCCTTCACTTCAGCAAAAAGTTTGAGTGACACGCTTAAGCCTCATATGCCCCAAGGTAAAAAGATTCATCCGGCCACACTTTTGATGCAGGCCATCCGTATAGAGGTGAATGATGAATTAGGTGAACTCAAATCACTTTTAAAGAGTCTCGAAGATGCACGGTTTCCCAATGCAATCATCTCAATCATCTCATTCCATTCTCTTGAAGACAGAATCGTAAAACAAACTTTTTTAGAGTGGAAAAAATCATGCACCTGTCCGGCTGATATTATGCGTTGTGTATGTGGAAATGATAACAGCCTTGGAAAAATAATAGCAAAAAAACCGATTATGGCACAAGATGATGAGCTAAAAGAAAACGTTAGAAGCCGCAGCGCAAAATTACGAGTGTTTGAGATGGATTTATCATGAGTGCAAAGGGCGAACTATTAGAAGAGATCGGTGAAGTCATTAATCCCAAGAAAATGCTTAACTTTGTGTTTTTTTTATATGTGCTTCTCATCTTGATTTTAGTCTCTATCTTTGCATTTCCTAAAATTTATATTCAGCAACAAATTTACTTTAAAAGTAGAGAGATAGCTAAATTACAATCTG
>JACNLH010000097.1:27090-30918 GCA_014381585.1 Candidatus Sulfurimonas ponti | reverse complement strand
GAACACTTTGAAAGCTTATGGAAGACTTTTCAAAAAAAGGGTCTTATTTCCGAAATTCATTTTTTTAAATCCCCCGCAACAAGCTTCGTAAACTTTTCAAATCTTGCAAAGTATAATATGGATGTTAAAGATGTCCGCCAAGACATAGACTGGGTGTCATCCACATTCACTCCATCCGCCCATTATTTAATTTGCAGACTTTTCCCGGGATTAAGAGCAACCTATCCCATAGTGATTGACAACACTCTTTATGGAAGTGTTTCTTTAGGTATCAACCTCGATGATATCAACAAATATATCCAAGAAATTCATCCAGAAATAAACAGTTACTTTCTACTCAACGACAGCAAACTAAGAACGGCTCTTATTCCAGATAAGTATAAACTCTTGGTGCGTGGCTTAGATGATTTTCAAGAATTTAAAGTTTTTGGGAATAAAAAAGATATAAGTTTTCTTGATCTCACTCAAGGATATGTATTTAAAGACAACATTTTATACTCCATCTTTGCTATTAAAGATTTCAATGAAGAGACTATAGGGTATTTCATTTTTGAGGACGCTTTAAGCAACTTTATCACCGTTTTGTTTAACTACACTTTACTTTATATCATAATGTTTTTCTTCTTAGGCTGTATCAGTATTTATATATTTTGGAGATTTCTCAGCACTCACAACGAAGATATTGAACATATTTTAAAACTCTTAACCGCATTGACAAATAAAGATTTCACTATGATTAAACATAATAAAGAACATTTTCATTCATCCTACACCGAATTGCAAGTGATTGAGAACAAAATATTCCAAACTTCAGATGATATCGAAATGTACTTGGAACTTTTAAGTAAAGAGATTAAAGACTATAGCGATAAAGCCCTTAAAGATGTCCTTACAGACACATTTAACAGAAGAGCTTTAGAAGATATTGGTGTGAAAATACTTGAAAAAGATAAACTCGCACGTAAAGCAACTTCTCTTGTCCTTCTCGACATTGATAATTTTAAAAGTATCAATGACACCTATGGACATAATGTTGGCGATATTGTTCTAAAACAGTTGAGTGAACATATAAACAAGCTGATTCGAAAAGATGATCTTTTTGTACGCTATGGAGGGGAAGAGTTTATTCTTCTGCTTCCTTGCACGGATGCTATAGCTGCATTTGAAGTTGCTGAAAAAATAAGACTGCAAATCGCCAATATAAGCTTGGATATCAATGATATTCACATATCCTTCACCGTCAGTATAGGTATATCAGAATCATCCGACAGCAATATCTCTTTAAATGAGTTTATAAAAGAAGCAGATGAAAAGCTATACACTGCCAAGAAAAATGGTAAAAACCGTGTGGTGATTTAAACAACCGTTTAAAATCTATCACACATCACTTTATAATCACAGAATGTGCAATTATCTGTATTTTCACATAATTCAAAATCAACCGATTCAATACTGAGTAAATCTTTGATATTAGATTCCAAGACTGCCAATTTCTCAGATAAAAAAGCCTCTTCAACAATCTTTGAATTTTTTAGATCATAAAAAGCGCATCCAAGCACATTCCCCAGTCCGCTTGCTAAAAGATAATAAAACTCTAATTGAAAATCAATCGAATCTATAAAGTTGTTTTTATTGTTAAGTGTATAGGAACCTGTTTTATAATCAAGCACATAAATTTCATTATCCCGTTTATCAATTCGATCTATCTGTCCTATAAGCGTGGCTCCTGCAAAACTGCATTCAAAGTTCTCTTCACAAGAATGAACCCTCCATCCCTCACTGAACCTATCTATCTCCATGTCACAAAAGCTGTCTAAGCGTCTTTTTTGCATGGCAATAAGATACTTATCCAATTCGCTTTCCCCACATGCACTGTCCAGCTCTTTATTTAAATCTCTTTTTAGCGCTTGCTTATCTTCATACATATCTTTTTTAGAATACAAATTTTTCAAGGCTAAGTGAACACTGTTTCCGATTTCATACTCTCTTGGCATATCTTTGGGTATATCATGGCCTCCAATATGTGCAATATATTTATAATAATATTTTCGCTTACACATTAGAAATGTTTTAAGTCTTGTTGCAGATATTTTTTTATTTTTAAAACTGTATTCTTGCACTATTTTTAGATCTTTTATAGCGGCTTCACCCGCATTGTTAAACAAAATATTTGCATACTGTGATTCTTGGTGTCTAGTTTTCTCTTGTATCCCTAATTGCTTTAAAAATACAGAAGCACTGCTCTGAGCTGAGTTGACATAGGATATTGCCACCTCTTTTGAACGGGACATCAGCATTTCATAATAATGCTTTTGTAAGTTTTCTCTGTCATTCATAGTCGGAAGATTTGCAATTTCACGTATCTGTGTGTTTAAGAACATATCCTTGTCACTTTTTTTAGGAACATTAGAATCAGAAAAATCAACAATAACCACCGCCTCAAAATTCACCGAGCGGGTTTCAAGAACACCCATAACTGTGATTTTACCGCCTCGCACATCATCAAGCGATCTTGCTGCCAATCTTTGTAAAAATAAAGTGATTAAAGACTTTATCTTCATGCCCTGCATATATACTAAAATCTTTCTAAAGTTATACAACTCTTCTTCAAAAATTTTTATTTCTGTTTTATTTGAAAATTCTTCTTTATACTCTCGCAGTAAAGCAATCACATCCACTTCTTGGGCACTTTTATGAAATACAGACAAAAGTTTTATATAGAGCGAATCCCCCACCCGATCAAGCCGTGCATAATTCTCTTTTGATTTTTGCTCTAGCGCTTGCAAAGTTGCATGAAGTTTTTTATACATATTTGTTGTGCGATAACTCTCACCCATTGCAAAGTTGAAATTAGCTTTTTCATCAAAGCTTTTTAACATGGATGCCATATTTTCATCTGGCAATATCACAGCTATATTTTCAGCTTTATAGCCTTTATTAATGTATTCATATATTTTTTGTTGCACAAACCCAACTTGTAAAAGAGATTCTGAAAAAGATTCACAAGAGATATTTTCATTCATTCTGCGGATATTCTTTTTAAGTATTTTTCTTTCATTAAGAGAAATGAAATACTCATAATCTATTTCCAACTGAAATCCTAATTCAAGAAATTTATTTTGCATTTTTGTATTGAACTTGCTTGTATTAAATATAATAGTCACGCTGCTCAACTCACTGGTCTGCAAGAGCAGTTCCATTTCAAAGTTTGTTAAATGTCCATCTATATGAATCTCAATATTTGTATGATTTTTTGCAAATGATTTATTAAATGTATAGAGTTTGGGGAGAAAAATCTTATCTAAAACTCTGCGTTCTTTACAAAGTGCCTCATACCTGCTGTATAATTCTTGCAAAATACGTATATGCTCTTCGTATTCTCCATATATGTCAGAAGTGTCCAATGCTGATATATCATATAATTCTGCACTTAACTCTTCAAAAAATTTAAATATATAAGAAGAGTTCTTTGTGAAAGTGAAAAAGTTTCTCTCTATCTTTAAACTCGAAAAAGCTTTGAAATCAGACGCTTCAAGTAGAAGTGACACTCTGCTGTCATCATCAAGTGTTGTAAAGTTTTCAACTATACATAACTTTGAGATGAATTCACTCATCGTAATATAATTGGGTAAGAAAAGGGTGTCTTTATCTAAAGAGAGTTGCTCGTGCCTGATTGCACGGGCAGAAGGTAAAACTATAATGTTTTTGTTCACAATTTAATACTCGAAAGCTTCTTTTGCTCTTGTATCCGCCTTAACATTGTAAAATCTTTGAAGTTCACCAATTGTAACCTTAGCCATAATATCCCAACGACCCGGTTGGGCTAAG
>JACNLH010000097.1:22153-26654 GCA_014381585.1 Candidatus Sulfurimonas ponti | reverse complement strand
CCACTACTGATTATTCCCACTATTTATTCCTTGCATTATAAATCTTTTTTCTTATATACATAATAAGGGCCATTAAAATCACTCCGTAAAATAATACCTTGATAATCGTAAGCACATATCTGCCGCCTTGTCCATTACCATGCTTCAACTGTACGCCAACACTCTCAGCCACTTGACCCGCAATATCAACATAACCATTATACATTGCTGCTGAATATTTACCAGTAACTTCACCTGACTTTGCTTTAGCTCCTAATAGTGGCAGTATTGTACCACCGCTATCATTTGCCAATTCTTTAAAATTCTCTATACTTTCTGCAAAAAGAAAAGCTATTGCAACAGCTTGCGCAGTAGAAGCCACAGGACTTAAAACTTGTCCTCTGTCAAAATGCTTATATAAGGATGAATCGTTCACAAAAATATCCACTTGTGAATTCAACTCTGCAAACACCAGTAAGATAGTCGGTGTGTTAAATTCTTGAATTATCTTTTTTTCATATTCTACTATACCCATACCATCTGGTAAATCTCTAATCATAATTAAGCGTAAAGATATACCTGTTTTTTCGTATAGTTCAGCTCCCAAATTTTCAATTTTTTCAGTGAATTTAGGATTATTTACTACATCATCTTTATATAAATATTCTGCTATAAGTGTTGTGTGAAAAGTGACCATGAAGATGAGGGCCGCCAGCCCTCTTGAAATTTTCAATAAATTTCCCTTAACCGATGAAAAGATGGTTAGGTGTTACAACCGTATAAATTGTATATATAGCCATAAGAACCAATCCTAATGTAATTATTTTTTCCATAATTAACCCCCTTACTTCACATCTATAATATGATCAGCACGATTACTGCCAATCATCTTAACAGATTTCATATCTTTGACTTCATAATAATTTGTTGCATTCTCAACTTGCGCCACATAAGCTGCATATGCTAATGTTAATACAACTGCTACAAGTACCACTGTAGCAATTAAAAAACCCGTTATTCCATGAATACTAAATAAAGATCTATTTTCATTCACCATATTAACTCCTTACTTACTTAAGCTAGTGATATATGCACCAACAGCTTCTTTTTGTTTAGTATTAAGTCTATCAAATACTGGCATAGAACCAATAACACCTTTTTTACCATGATTAAGAATAGTGACAACCAACTCTTGATCATATGTAGCGATATTTGGAGCTACAAATGGCATACCTTTACCATCAGCACCATGACATGTTGCACAAGCTCCGGCAAAAACATCAGCACCAGGACCAGTCATACCATTTGCCACATACTCAGACACCACATCAATGTCTGCATCAGAAATTAATGATTCTGTATTAGTGTTATATAAATCTTTACGACCTGGCATTGCAACTCCAGAACCCATCAATTTATTATTTGAACCATTAACCACCGCATGCTTTACAACATTCGCTTCAAGTCTAACATTCAAGTTAGCTGCAGTTCCATCAATACCATCTGCTGATAGACCATGACATATTTTACATTCAGCTAAGTATACAGATTCACCCATGTCAATTAATCTATCGCCAGTGATCGATGCATAACGTGCCTCAAATTTTGCATTATGAGCTGCAACATCTTCATTATATTCACCAATTTGTGAGTAAGCATTTATTGGATAGCCCACTAAAAAATACCATGTTCCCCAAGCCATTGTCAGTAAAAATAAAATTCCCCAACCAGTTGGAATAGGGTTAAGGTACTCACCAATATCATCCCATTTTTCATCTGCAAGTTCACCACTAGCTGTGTCAACTTGCATTTGACGTACATACTTGATTACAACAAAAACTGTTATAAGTACAAGTGCTGCTGCAGCTGCAATTGTAAGTGTGTTAACTATATCATCGTTTAACCCACCTTTAGTTCCTAGTACTGATACGTACGTAAAACCAAGCATTGCTGCTGTAACGATAAATCCCCAAAGATAAATCTTATTCATATATCTCTCCTATTTCTGTTTATCACGATTTTTAGCATTCACCGGAGTATCCGACAAATCATCATTCAGTGCTAAATTGCTATAATCTTCATAGTCATGTCCGTCAACGTCTTTTCTATTTTTATATAAATGATATATATAAGCATAGAGAACAACTGTCATAAAGATGGTCACCCCAAGAAAACCGTAAGACTGTAATTCAGCAATTCCCATTTCTAAACCCTTACTATTTCAGACTATTCATATATGCAATTAAGGCAACAATCTCTGGGATTCTACCAACTTCAACTGCATCAATAACATCTTGGTTTTTCATATCTTTAACAATTAGCTTAGCTTCTTCTAACGCATCTTTACGTCCTTCATGAAGAGTCTTTGCCATTTTTATTATTTTTGTTGATCCATCTTTCATAGGCACTGGTTTATTATACGGCACTCCAAAGAATTTTTCAACTGTAACCATTTCTGCATAAGCAGTGTCTATATCTGTATTATTAACAAACATCCATCTATATGCTGGCATAATTGTACCTGGTACAACTTTTTCAGGATCCCACATATGGTTTTCATGCCAATCTGTAGTTCTATAGTTACCAACACGCATCAAGTCTGGACCAGTTCTTTTTGAACCCCAAAGAAAAGGACGGTCATAAGCATACTCACCACTTAATGAGTAATCACCATAACGGTCAGTCTCTGATTTAAATGGACGAATAAGTTGTGAATGACATGCATTACAACTGTTTTTAATATAAACATGACGACCAGCCAACTCTAAAGTTGTATAAGGTGTCGTACCAATAACTGGACGTGAAGATGCCGCAAAATTTGGAATAATCTCAATTAATCCAGCAAAAGCGATAGTAACAAATACAGCCAAGGCAAAAGCAAATGGATTTTTTTCTAACCAATGAAACATATTATAATCCTTTTAATTAATCAGCCATAGGCGTTCTGTTTTGAAGCTCAGATGCTTCAACACGACGACCACTAGTCATAGTTTTAACAACGTTATAGATAAACATAGCAAAACCAACTAAATATAAACTACCACCAACTGCACGAATGATATAGTATGGGTGTAACACAGTGACTGTATCAATAAATGAGTACGCTAAGTTACCAAATTCATCATGAGCACGCCACATCATACCTTGTGTGATACCTGCAATCCACATAGAAGTAAAGTATAAAACAATACCTAAAGTTTGAATCCAGAATTGTGTAGCCATAATTTTTTTAGAATAAATTTCACGACCATATAGACGTGGAATCATATGGTATACAGCACCCATAATCATGAATACAACCCAACCAAGAGCACCATCATGAACATGACCAATAATCCAGTCAGTGAAGTGTGCTATAGCATTAACAGATTTAATAGCCTGAATAGGACCCTCTAGTGTTGAGAACATATAAAAAGTTGAACCTAAAACCATAAACTTAATAATCGGATTCGTTGCAACTTGTTGCCACTCACCTTTCATTGTTAAAAGCATATTGATCGCTGAACCCCATGAAGGAAGAATTAAGATTACAGAAAAGACTGAACCTAAAGTCTGAACCCAGTCAGGAACAGTGGAGAATAAAATATGGTGTCCACCAGCCCAAAGATAAATAAACATCAATCCCCAAAATGAAAGTAAAGACAATTTATAAGAATAAATTGCTTGACCTGACTCTTTTGGTAAGAAATAGTAAATCATTGCAATAATCGGTGTTGTTAGAACAAATGCAACTGCATTGTGACCGAACCACCATTGAACCAGAGCATCGTTTGTACCTGCATACATTGAAACTGAATGATACCAAGCACCAATTCCATCAGAAGCAAAATACGTAGGTATAGCCAAGTTGTTTAACAAGTGAAGCATTGCAACTGCTAAGAATGTAGCAATATAATACCAAATAGAAATATATAATGTTTTCTCGCGTCTCATACCAATAAGACCGGCGATACTAGCACCGAATAAAAGCCAAACAATAGTTATACCTAAATCTAGCGGCCACTCAAACTCAGCATATTCTTTAGATTGTGTAACACCCATGAATAAAGAAATAACAAGCACAAGTGCTGCGATCATATATATCCAAAAATGAGCATACCCTATAAACATCAGTGCTTTAGATTCAGCCATAGATACTTTAAGAACACGTTGTCCCACATAATACCATGTTGAAAAAACACCGCTTAAAACAAAACCATAAATGACAGAGTCAGTGTGAAGTACTCTCAAACGACTAAAGTTTGTGTACTCAGCTATAGCTCCATCCCCAAAAATGGTATTGATTGCCGGAAAAGCCATTTCCCATGCAATAACAACACCAACAAGCATACCTATAAAGCCAATTGCCAAGGCTGAATAAATAAATAGCTTACTTACAGAATAATCATATTCTAACGGACGATTCTCCATATAGTCTCCTCAAAGATTAAATATAAAAACACAGCGTTATATGTGATAAAACTTTAAAACTATATTTTTAATTAACCAATACTACCTATTAATACTTTTATAATTTCTTAAA
>JACNLH010000097.1:0-21631 GCA_014381585.1 Candidatus Sulfurimonas ponti | reverse complement strand
TAAAGTGTTCTTCTGTTTCCATTTTTATCTGCAAAACTAAGTAAAATATTTTCTAAAGTGTATGTATTGTTCATGAGGGTGTTTCCTTTGTTGAATGAGGGATAGACGAAGGGTATAAACCCTAAATGTCTATGATAAAGCGTTGAATTGAATTACTTCTTCTATACTTAGAAGAATTATCACTCCTAAAAAAGCAAGATTAATTTTCCAAAAAACGCTTCGTGCATCTGTAAGTTCGAAGTTTTTTTGTAAAAGCTTTAAACTGCTTACAAAACCAAATATTCCTGTGATTATCAACATGATGATAACAAAAATATTTTGGGGATTAAAGATATCCACCATAAAGAAACCAGTGAAAATACTCATCATTAACCAAACGAATGTTAATCTTTGTAAGGAATCTTGACCGAACAAACGCATCACAGTTGGATAACCTGCATCTTTATAACCACCATAATGTAGCATCACCAATAACCAATAATGTGGTATCTGCCAAATAAAATAATACAAGCCTAATGCAAAAAACTCTACTTCACCTAATTCATGTCCAGCAGTCAACCATCCGATAGCTGGAGGTATAACACCAAGAATTGCACCTGGAACAACAGCTAAAGCACTACTCTTTTTTAAAGGGGTATACACTAAGTTATACCAAATAAATGCAAATAAAAATAGATTAACGCCTATTATTCCAAGTAAGTCATATATCACTACAAGTGAAAGCATAACTAATATGGCTGCAATTATTATACCGGTGGTTGGAGTGATTTTTCCGCAAGCAATCGGTCTATGCTTTGTTCTATCCATTAAAGCATCTTCTTTATACTCTTGGACTTGATTAAGTGTGGACACACCCATAGCAACAAGAAGAACTGCAAAAGTTGCAATAAACATATCAGTTGATATTTCGCCCTTTGCCATGATATAGGCAAAGAGAGCCGAGAGGCTCACTGCGAAAGAGAGAACAAATTTTGTTAAAACAATGAAGTCTTTAATCATTATAAACTTTTAAGATGTTCCGCAATAGCTGAAATATCTTCGTCTGTCACATAAGGGAATGCCGGCATGTTACCCATATCACCCTTCTTACCATTCTTCAACACATTACGGAGAAGGTCTGCATCGTAATCTACAAGACTTGGAGCAGTACCGTACTGACCCTTACCGTCTTCACCATGACATCCAGAACATGCTGCAAATGAAGCAGGTTGATCACCTTTCATACCACCGGCCACATAAGCTGCAATCTCTTTAGCATCTGCACCTGTAGCAGTTGCCGCTGGCATTGCGCCCATTGCATAACCAAGTTGATTTTGACCATTATTGATCACATCTAACACTTGCTCTTCAGTCAATATTCTAGTTTTAAGAGTAGGTCCAAAAAACACATCATCTGTTAGAGTTGCATGACAAGTTTTACATCCATGTTGCTGTAATAGTGCAGCACCTGACTTATCATAGTCACCTTTTGGTGTATCTTCAGTACCATTAAACCAAGCATTATACTCATCTTTTGGAAGTACGACAAGTCTAGAATACATATATGAGTGATCCGTACCACAGTACTCAGCACACTCAATATCATATTCACCCACAGCTTTAACATTAAACCACTGCTTTGTTACACGACCTGGTACAACATCCTCTTTTATACGTAAAGCTGGGATAAAGAATGCGTGTATTACATCATCGTTTGGTGCCGTCATCTCTAAGATGATATTCGTATCAACCGGTACATAGAGTGCCGATATACCCATTGTACCATTTTCAATAATTTTTCCATTCTCATCTTGTTTAGGCTTAGTATATGCTCCGCCAAGTTTGTGAACAACACCATCTGCGTTGGCTGGATACTCATATCTCCATTTCCATTTACTACCTTCTACTTTTATAGTGATTGCATCATTTGCATCAGGCATAGTTCTAGCAGTCACCATTGAAGTATAACCATACCAGAAAAATAAGAACATCATAGCTGTAGGAACAGTTGTCCAAATAATTTCAAGAAGAGTATTGTGCGTAACATTCTCAACATCTTCATCTTTTACTTTATCTGCACGGTATTTCCATGCAAGATACACCATCGGTCCCACAACTGAGAAAAATAGCACAATTGAAAGCCATAGGTTAATTGCTAAAGCTTCATTAATATGTTCAGCGATTATTGAACCACTTGTATTAAAACCTTCTAACATACCGCCTCCTTAGTGGTCTGTAGCTGATGAACCACCAGCACTCGTAACTTCTGATGTTATATGAGAAACATCGCCAAACTGAAAATGATTAACATCAATCATAACAATTACAAAGAAAAATGCAACTAGGAACATTGCGAAGATAACGCTTGCTCCGATAAGTTTTTCACCTTTCATATGCATGTAATACATTACAATCATCCATGCTTTAATCACTCCGATTAACATTTGAACACCAAATGTTGCATTTTCTAAAAACATTGTAGGTTGAATTAAAGTAACCGCCGTTAAAACTAAAAGTCCTACTAGTACTTTATAGTAACCAGCTCTTTCTTCTTCGTAAGTTTTAGTAGTTGCCATCTTAATGACCTCCTGTTGATAGACCCGCACCGATCATGTAGTAATAAGGGAAAACAAATACCCAGATTAAGTGAACAAGATCCCAATAAAGTGCAAGGTTGAAATGTAAAATATAATGTTCTGGCGTAACTTTTTCAGCATTAATACGTTTAAGTAACCATAACATTAAACCGATACCGATAATAATATGCACACCATGTAAACCAGTCATAGTGAAGTACATTCCAAAGAACATAATTTCGCCAAATGGCTTAGATTCAGGAAGACCACCTTGAAGAGCTGGGAGACCTAAGAATACACCATGGTTATACTCAGCTGTCCATTCCACTGCTTTTACTCCTAAGAATACAATAGCAAGTAAAATAGTTGCCCAAATCATTAGTTTAGCACCTTTTACATCACCGTGACGCATTTTCAATAGGCCAAGACCCATCGTTAATGCAGAGATTAAAAGTACTACAGTATTGAAACCACCAAGAGTTCTGTTTAAAGATGCAGACGCATTGATGAAATCATCATGATGAAGAGTGAAATAATATGTCAGAACCATAAACATAGCTCCGAACATCATAATTTCAGTCAACATAAATAACCAAAATCCAAATTTACCGCCAAAGAAATCTCCTTGCCAGCCTTGAACTTCATATTCATTTCCCTCGCGGTCTACCGCGATTTCTGGTACATATGGGTGATCAGACATTAATCAATCCTTTTCATAGTTGCTAAATCAAATTTAACTTTTGGTTGCGCATGATGATATTCATATGGCCCAAAGTCAACATAAGGAACTTTTGAGTGATTTTCTAATGGTGGTGGTGATGTAGGCGTGTACCACTCTAAAGTAGTGGCTCCCCATGGATTAACAGGTGCAGCTTCACCACTTTTCCAACTTGAAAGAAAGTTATAGAACATTAAAACTAAACCACTGATAATAACAATAGCTCCAACACCGGATACTTGATGATAAATCTCAAATTCAGGAAGGTAATCAAAATAACGACGAGGCATACCTAAGTAACCAGCGATAAACATTGGGAACCATAATAAGTTTATACCTACGAAGTTTAAATAAAATGCAACTTTAGCTGTACTTTCTTTGTAGAACTTACCAGTAACCAGTGGGAACCAATAGTGCATACCTGCAAATAATAAGAAAACAACCCCACCAAGAATAGCATAGTGAAAGTGAGCAACTGAATAGTAAGTGTCTTGTAAGTGAATATCAGAACCAACCATAGCAATAGTAACACCTGTTAGACCACCGATAGCAAAAGTAATGATAGTGCCTAGTGCCCATAACATTGGTGAATCAAGAATAATCTTACCTTTATACATTGTAGCAATCCAGTCATAAAATTTAATACCGGTTGGAATCGCAACAAAGAATGTAAGGAATGAGAAAATAGTTTTAGCTATATCTGACATACCTGAAGTGAATAAGTGATGACCCCATACTAAATAACCAATACCTGCGATTGATGCAGATGAAAGCGCAATTGTACGATAACCAAAAATCTCTCTTCTTGAGAATACAGGAATAATCTCAGACATAATACCAAACGCCGGAAGAATCATTAAATAAACTGCCGGGTGAGAGTAAATCCAAAATAAATGTTGGAATAACACCGGATCTCCACCCTTAGACGGGTCAAATATACCAATACCGAAATATTTTTCCATGATTGCAAGAATAAGTGTAATACCGACAACTGGAGTTGCAAGAAGTTGAATCCATGCTGTAGCGTAGATTCCCCATACAAATAAAGGCATTTTGAAAAAGTCCATACCTGGAGCACGAAGACGGTGAATCGTTACAAGAAAGTTAAGACCTGTAAGAATTGAAGCCATACCAAGAATAAAAGCAGCAACAAGAGTTGTAACAACATTTGTACCTGTATTTAAACTATATGGAGCATAAAAAGTCCAACCAGTGTCAGCAAAGTTAAAAAGAACTTCACCTTCAGTGATGTTAAAGTTGAAAAGTGAAGTCAATGCGACTAAACAACCAAATATATATAACCAGAATGTTGCCCAGTTAAGTCTTGGAAAAGATACATCTTTTGCTCCAATCATCAGTGGCATTACAATATTTCCAAAAATAGCAGGAATCCCTGGAATAATAAATAAGAAAATCATTAACACACCATGAAGCGTAAACGCTTGATTAAATGTATCTCCATCCATAATTTGTGCACCAGGTGCAAATAACTCTATTCTCATTGCAAGTGCAGTAAATACCGCTACAAAAAAGAATACAAACATAACAGCAGCATACATAATACCAATACGCTTGTGATCAACTGTTAACATCCATTGCCAAAAGGCAGTTTTAGGATGTCCTATGGCGCAGTGTGTTTCGCCAAGTTCTAAGTAAGATTTACTCATATATTTCTCCTTGATTTAGTGGTTTTTTCAACACGTAAAAGCCGTGTGTTGAAAAAACAGTGTGTTTACCTCTAAAGCTTTGTTAAGCTAAATAGACAGCAAAGAAAATAAGTCGTTCACTTTAAATCTTTTGCAAACTTCTTTTCTTTACTGTCTTAAGGCACGTCTTAGTCTTCGTCTCTTCTCACCACTTCTCTATCGTCTTCTTTTCTGCCTTGCTTCACCAAATAGATGAAAAACCCAAACATTAAGGCAAACATAAAAACTGCAATAGCTTTTTCCCACATAAAGATATATGTTCGTCCCTTTGGATCATAAGAAAAACAGTATTCGACCATTTTTGCAACTGTAGGGCCGACTGTCCCGTTTGAAGCTTCGATTAAAGCCATTTTCACATCAAACGGTAATTGTTCAACACCATTAAGATATCTTGTGATTTTTCCCTCAGGAGATAAAATAATTAAAGCTGCGCCATGAATATAGTCAACTTTACCTTGCTCTGTTACAGTTTTTTCAAATACAAAACCAACTTCTTTTGAAAGTACGTGAGAGTTATTATTCTCGCCAATTACAAATCTCCATGCATCAGTCACATAATCTCTTGATATTGTTTGTATCATAGTTTTTCTTTTAGCAGCAGCAAGTTCAAATGGTTCATCTTCAGCAAATGAGATTGTTACAACTTTGTAATCTGTATTCTCTGCTAAATCTAATCTTCCCAGTACTTTTGCAAGCTCATTAAGCTGCGGTGTACAAATCCCTGCACATCTGAAATAATTCAATGTAAGAATTGTTGGCTTGCCATTCATTAGTTTCTTTAGTGTGACGCTGTTCCCTTTTTCATCTAAGAATGTTAAGTCTAAATCAACTTTCTTTCCCAAATGTTCTTGGATCCCCAATGTTCCTGCATTAGAAAAACTAATAAGTAACGATAAAATAACCAACATTTTTTTCATAAAACTCCCTGTTCACGGCATAAAAATAAGCTGTATTGTACTCAAAGGTATATTAAAAATACTTTAAATTACCGACACCATTTTATTTTAATTTAAGTTTGGGAATTTATCGCTCACTAACAATTTTTCAGGCCTGACTAATATAAGTGTGATTAATGCTATTGCTAAAAAAATCAAGAACAAAAGTACGCTACCGCTTAGCTTATAGGCAATTATTCCAAAAATTGTATTTCCTTGAGGAATCAAAAATAAAAGTAACTTTGCATGCTTTTTTAACTTCAAAAACTCATTTATTTTATAAGTTTTACTTCTTATTCTTATAAGGTGTCTATGAAATAGAATATAATATAAAATTATTAACTCAAATAATTTATAAATAATAAGTCCGTAAATAAAATATAGATTATATTTCCCATCGAAATAATGCAGAGGCGATATTTTAAAATTGTAACTGACAAATAGGGAAAGAAGAGCAAATAAAACAACTATATACATAGTTATTTTACGTCGTTTGTTTAAAGAGTTTACTAAATCTTGCATAAATTAAAATGCGTGTCTAATTGAAACTCCGATATATATAGCTGCAAATCCAAGAAGAATGTTAATCGGAAGAAGATATGTATTAACCAACCACATACAATCTGCGGCTTTTTGAAGTTTACAATCTGCTTTTTCCGCCTTGGATATAATCCAAACCATTAAAAACATATTCATAACCATAGCACCCCAAATACTACCCTTAAGTGTGATGTACTTGTATATCTCCATACTAGAATAATCTATAATAAATCCATCTTCACCAATTGCGTTGTCTTTGTAGCCTAATGCCATAAAAATAGCCGTTATCGCTGAAAGCGTTATAAAGGGAATTAAAAATTTAAAGTAACTTTTTATAAGCGTTGCTCTACCCACTAGACGTCTTTCATCAGAAACACTTTTATGCGCCGTTTTTGTAATAACCAATATCGCCATCATGCCGCCAACCCATATAACCGCACTGATCACATGTAAAAAAATCACCTGGTTTGTATAATCTGTCATTATTTGATATATAAAATCTCTCATTCCACACCTGTCTAGTATTAATTAATGTAATAATATCGAGTAATATATTTGAAAGTTCTTAAAAAATTTAAATATCAGACTTTTTAGCAGAGCAGCAGCTATGTGGATTGCTCATATCGGATTTCACTTTACCGTTTTGATGTAAATCATATTGGATGTACGCTTTATTTAAAGTCCATCCGCCATATATGATAACAGTGATAGAAGCTAGTTGAATCATCATTTGTCTAAATCTATTTTGAGAAAAGAGTCCAATAATAAATGCAAAACTAAACAGTGAAGGAATTGTAAATATTCCAAAAATAAACATTACAAAGGCTCCTAAAAAAATGGACTCTGTGGTTGTTGCAGTGACTAACATAGTATATACAAGCCCGCAAGGGAGTAATCCATTCAAAAAACCAAGAATAAAAAAACTTTTAGCAGACGAGGAACCAAGTTGAGAAGTGAAGATGCGTTTGAACCAGGCATGTTTTGTTATCGGGTATTCTATAGAACTTAAAAATTTCAACTTTCCTGCAAATGATAAGCCCATTATTATCATAAGAAACCCGGCAACAGCAAATAAAATTGCGCGAGATAAAGGTGTGATATCCCATAAAGATCCAAAGTAACCAAATAAAGCGCCAAGTAAAGTATAGGTGAAGATACGCCCCATATTATAAAGTAAATGATATGTGCTTTGAGAGAGTCGTGACTGTTCTGGTTTTATTTTTGCAGTTGTGTATGTGACAATAAAACCTCCACACATTCCTATACAGTGACCAATAGAACCGAGGAGTGCAAAACTGATGATGGCTAAGAGTTCAATATTTTCCATGATAAATTATAACTCCAAAGTGTTATATTAGTGTTAAGTGAATAGTTTATTATCTACGTGCTTCTTTCATCAGAGTTAAAAACTGGCCAAAAATATATGCGCTTTCTTTAGGTCCAGGACTCGCTTCAGGGTGATGTTGCACTGAAAAAATCGGTTCATTTTTATAACGTAAACCTTCGATGGTCTTATCAAAGAGATTTGTATGCGTCACATCTGCTATCTCTATGATGTTATCTGGAACATTATAGTTATGATTTTGTGCAGTGATCTCAACTAAACCGGTTTTTTCATTTTTTACCGGATGGTTACCGCCATGATGTCCGAACTTTAATTTAAAAGTATCATAACCATGAGAGATGGAAAGAAGTTGATGTCCCAAACAAATGCCAAACATTGGTATTTTTGCAGTAATTAATTTTTTAATTTGCTCTTGTTCTTTTTTAAGCACCAGTGGATCACCTGGACCATTTGATAAAAACACACCGTCAATTTCTTTAGAATTATACTTTGAGATAAGGTCCTCTGCTAAAAAATCATTTGGAATAACATCTACAGCTATATTTGCATTCACTATTTCATTCAATATATTTCTTTTAACACCAAAGTCAATAACAGCAATTTTAGCTTCTGCCACAGGTGCATCTTTATATTTAAAAGGGCCGCTTGCATTATATGTCGCCGATTCATGTTTATAAACTTCTTTTGTACTCACCTGCTCAATATAGTTTATATCTTCGATACGCGGTGCATTCTCAAGTATCATTTTGAGTTCTTCTTTATCTCTTATCTTTGTTGAAGCCACCATCATCATAGCACCTTCATCTCTTATCATTTTTGTTAAATATCTTGTATCAATATCACAGATTCCCATTACATTGTGTTTTATTAAAAATGCATCTAAAGATTCTTCTGCTCTAAAGTTTGAGTGGCGTCCCTGATATTTACGAACCAACATCCCTTTAGCGTGAGCAGATGCACTTTCCATATCTTGAACATTCACACCTACATTCCCAATCTCAGGCATTGTAAACGTAACAAATTGTCCTGCATATGAAGGATCCGACATAATCTCTTGGTAACCGCTTAATGATGTGTTAAAAACTATTTCCCCAACACTTGTATCATCAGCACCAAAGCTTTTAGCCTCTAGTAAGGTTCCATTTTCTAAATAAATCCAAGCTGGTTTCAAAGCTGTTGCCACTATTCCATACCTCTTTTTAAAAGTTCTTCTCTGTAAAGTTTTTCATGCAAAATATCAAACTCATCTGTTCCCGGAATGTATTTTTTCTTATATGTACGAATTTTATCCATAACTGCATCATCAATTTCACTGGCTTCTGCAATAAACGAAGTTATAGAATTATAAATAATATTTTTAATTCTATTTTCTGTAACATCAAAATGAATTAAGTCTTCTTCATAAAGCTCATCAAGAATTTTATGTGCAATATCTGAGTATCTTTCTTCATAATTCAAAATCACACCAAACTCAGGAGCAAGTTTCTTTTTGATCATAAAGAAAAGTTGTCTCTCATCAGCAAGCATAAATTCTATCTCTTCTTCATTATCATCGCAAATCTCTGCAGCTTTGTCTTCTAAAGCCATCTCTTGACGTACGTTATGTATTAAAATTTTTTCTGCTTCTTGTGCGACAGGTTCAAGACCTCTAGTCATAGTAGCTACACCACTTTTATTTAAGTCAATAGAAATTTTACTAGCAATGTGAGGGATAGATTTAAGTGATATTTTCATAGCTTTGGGACCTTAGTTATTTAATAAATTTAGACATTCTACAATAACTTAGGTAAAGAAATGTTTAGCTCTTAAAAGAGTCGTATTTATTTCACCAAAAGCAATGTTAATGCAGAAGCTTTTTTTGCATCCATTTTCGTCAGTATTTGTCCAACTGTCTTTGGTTTTAATGAACTAAGTATCCTAACAGCCTCTTTTGGATCCATATCTGATAAAATATTTGATGCTGCCCCTGCTTTCATCTTTGCGTATGTTTGCGCAATTTTATTCATTTTTAAACTTTTTAATTCTGCCAATGCTTTTTCATTTCTTTCAAACATCACTTTTATGTTTTCCTCTTTTGTCGTGACTGAAGCCAACTTTGCATCCACTAGCTCTTCTTTTTGCGCAAGAGAACCCTCTTTTTTCTTCAGTAACTCTTCTGTAGCTGATTTTAAAGCACTTAAGGCTTGTTTTTCCTCATCGATTCTCTCAAGCTCAACAAGAAGTTCATTCTTTCTTTCTTTAAACACTTCTGTGCAGTCAAAGAGTCTATCACTAGTTTCTAAGGCACTTAAAGATGTGATAATAAATAAAGTCACTATTATGATTTTCATTCTTCATCCTGTTTGTCATTTTTCTTGGAATAGGTCATCAAAGCAACTTCATCTAAATCTTTTGCTTCTTGTATTTTAATCTCTTTGAGTTTCTTTTTAACTTCTTCAAGTTCTAAATAATGAAACTTTTCGTATTCAATCATATCTGCTTTTAGTTTCATTTTTGCTAACTCAACCTGCTCTTTAGCAAAATAAACCCATTCTTGATTATGTTTTATGACTCCACGTTGTGATTCCATAAGGCTTCTTGAAGATGTAAGTTGAGATATAGAACCAGTTTGTGGAGACTTGATACTATCAAGTAAATCATATGCAAGCTGAAGCTCCATAGTGGCAGTGTTTAATGTGGCGTTGGCACTTTGCAGAGCCTGCTCACTACCTTGCACTGCACTTTTTTTTAAAGTGACAAGTGAACTATAGCGAGTCTTCATTGTGGTATATTTCCTTAATTAAAGAATTATTGTGTCATCTCTTTCTGGTGAAGTTGATATAATTCCAACTTTTGTTTGTGAAATTTCTTCAATAACTTTAACATATTCCTGAGCTGTAGCTGGCAAGTCTTCAAATTTTCTAACACCGACTGAACCGTTCCAACCTTTAAAAGTTTTATAAATTGGAGTCACATCTTCAAGATTTGACGGTAAATAATCTATCTCTTCACCGTTAAGTTCGTATGCCACACAAACCTTCACCTCATCAAAACCATCAAGCACATCGAGTTTCATAAGAGATAGTTCATCGCAGCCGTTTAAGCGAGATGCATATCTTGTTGCAATAGCATCAAACCAACCACAACGTCTAGCGCGTCCTGTTGTTGTTCCAAACTCATGACCTTGAACACCTAGACGTTTTCCATCTTCACCCAAGTCTTCAGTTGGAAACGGTCCATTACCAACACGTGTGCAATACGCCTTGACAATTCCAGTGACTTTACCTATATTTTTAGGATTAATTCCAAGACCGGTGCATGCACCTGCACTAACGGTTGCAGAAGATGTTACGTAGGGATACGTTCCATGGTCAATGTCCAACATTGTTCCTTGCGCGCCTTCCAAAAGGATTCGCTTATCCGCATCTAATGCTTTCCAAACCATCTGCGTGGTGTCCGTGATAAAAGGAGCCAGTTTTGCTCTAAAACCTTCAAGTTCAGTAAGAAGATCAACTTCTTTTGGTGTGGGAATTTCATATATATCAAAAATAGCTCTGTTTTGCTCAAAGTACTCTATAATACCTTTGCAAAGCTTCGGAGGGTCTAGAAGTTCACCGACACGAAAACCTGTACGGTTTATTTTATCGGAGTATGCAGGTCCAATTCCTTTTCCTGTCGTTCCAATTGCTTTATCGCCTTTGAGCCTCTCTTTTGCCTGATCAATCAGTGCATGGTATGAAAGGTTTAAATGCGCCTTATCTGAAATATAAAGACGCCCTTCAAGACCTTCAAACTGAACCATCTCTTTTATGATTGATTCAGGTGAAAGCACCACACCGTTTCCAACCACATTGACAGCATGAGGATTCAAGACTCCAGAAGGAATAAGGTGAAGTGCAAATTTAACACCATCCACCCAAATAGTATGACCGGCATTATGACCGCCTTGACTTCTACAAACCATGTCGTACTCTGCCGCCAGTCTATCAACTATTTTACCTTTTCCTTCATCTCCCCATTGGATACCTACAATTAAATCTGCTTTACGACTCGTCATTTAGTGCCTCGCTGTCTTGAACTTTAGTTCTTATCATTATTTTCTTTCCTATTCTCAAATTCTATCTACTGAGTGTATCACAAAGTGCATCTGTATAAATTGCAAAACCAACTGAAGTCAGGTTCTCATTTTTATATCTGCCGCCACGTGCATATACTTCATTTTTATCTATCACCCTAAAAAACAACTCATCATAATAAAGCATTTTTGCGTAATACATCGGTGCCAAAACAGTATTTTCATATTTTGTTTCATTACATAAATCTTTCATTTTTTGAAGTTCTTCTTGAATAGCCTTTGGAGCTATCTCCATCACAGCATCTATACTTTCAACGTGCTGGAGATATACAAGTTTTTCTAACCAATCCACTTTGTGACTTAAAAACTTTTCAATATTTATATGTTTAAAATCTTCGATACTTAAATCTTCAAACATCTCCACCAAAAGTTCTGGGATTTTAATATTTGAAATTTGCATAAGAGGCTTCACATCAAGTTTGTCAAATATCTCAACAGCAATCTTCATAACAGATGAAAGTTTCTTTTCCCCCATAAATTCCGCACCGACTTGATACTGTTCTTCAGTTGGAAAACGAAAAACCGGTTGGATATAAAACCATTTTTTATGTGTGGTGTTGCTGCCTAGTCTTTTTTCAATGATTCGGACAACATCTATTGTAGAGTCTGCACGAAGTGATAAAGAATTATTTTGAGCATCATTCACCCGGATAATCTGCTTTTCATCCGCAACACTTAAATGTTGATGATAAGAAAATATAGGAGTCACTATCTCTTCAAAGCCCTTCTCATCCAGGACTGTACTTGCGATATCTTCTATTTTTCTTTTAATCTTTGCGCTATCGCCGAAGTATAGTTTGCTTCCGTTTGGAATTTCATGTTCTAAAATCATCTAGTTTTCAAATCCTCTCTTAAATCCATCTAATGTTCCAAAAAAGGCTTCATTAAAAACTTTATTTGCAGTACCGTCATACTCACGTCGGCCCAGTCTTGATAATGCCAACTCCACCGCATTCACAACCCATGCCATCTCATGATTTGGAATTAATCCCATTTGATTGATTCTGAAAATTTCACCTTTTAAATGGTCTTGTCCGCCGGCAACATTCACATCGTAATCTTCTTTTAAAAGATTTCTAATCTCGCTTGCATTATCATCAATGATTGTTGTCATTGATTTCGCAGAAACTTTAGGATAAATCTTCAAACCGATTGCTTCTAAGGCACGCTTCACCGCTTTAGAACGACAAGCTGTTTCGCCGTAGAGTCTGCTTAACCCGCCATTAGCTTCAATCGTTTCAAGAACTTCTAAAAGTCCTATAATTAATGTTGTGGCAGCTGTCCATGCTGTGGTGTTTTTCCTCTGTTGTTTAATTTCAGTCGCAAGATTTAAATAATAACCTTTTCCAGCTCCGATTTTTTCTATCGCATTATTTGATAAACCCAAAATTGAAAGACCCGGAGGAAGCATCAATGCTTTTTGACTCCCTGCGATTAGACAATCAATATTTGTAACATCAATTCTTTCAACTCCAACAGCAGTGATACCATCCGCTATAATCATAATATCTGGATTAATTGCTTTAACAGCCTGTGCGATTTCTTCAACAGGATGACTCAGTCCACCTGCTGATTCACTTATTTGAACTGCTATTGCATCTATATTTGCATCACTTTTAACAGCTTCAATAATTGCTTCAACGCTCACAGGCGTATCCCATTCATTTTTTATCTCTACAGAACCAAGACCATGTGCCTGGGCAATTTTTCCAAATCTTTCACCAAATTTTCCAGAATTCACATTTAAAAGAGTCTTATGGCATAAATTAGTCACAGCAGCTTCCATAGCTCCTGTTCCGCTTGATGCAATCATAAGCACTTCATCAGTGTTAAAAAGATTAAAAAGATGTTTTCTAGTGCGTTCAAAAATAGCTTCAAATTCCGGTGTGCGATGATGCATTGTCTCATCAGCCATTGCATTACGAACATTTTGAGGGACGGGAGTCGGTCCAGGAGTAAAAAGTAACATGAGTAAAATTCCTACAAGATTATTTAAAACCTGGTATTATATCGAAAATAATTTAAACTTTGTTTGAGCGCGCTGTGCCTTAAGTATTCTTGCAGCGACAGTATCCCATTGTTTTAGTGTAAGTATCTTCCTTTTCTCACTTTTGTATGTTAAAATTCGCTTTTAAAAATTCTAATATAATTAAATTTAACCAAAAAGGTATCGTATGACAATTCTTGATTCCATAATTTTAGGTGCCATTGAAGGTTTCACGGAATTTCTTCCCATCTCATCCACGGGACATTTAATTGTTGCAAGTGAATTTCTTGGTGTTGACCAAAACTCAGTGACAAATGCTTATCATGTCATTATACAATTTGCTGCCATCTTAGCTGTGATTTTAAATTATCGTGAAAAATTCACGCTCAAAAAAATAGATTTATGGACAAAGATTTTTTTAGCTTTTATTCCAATCGGTGCTGTAGGATTTATTTTTGCAGACCAAATTAAAGCACTCTTTACAACCCAGATTGTTGCTATTATGTTTATTGTTGGTGGTGTGATTTTTCTTATTGTTGAAAAGTTTTTTATTGCTGACAAACAACATACCATCGATGATATTGAAGAAATCACATTAAAGCAATCAATGATTATAGGCTTTGCCCAAGTTTTCGCTCTTATTCCAGGAACAAGCAGAGCTGGTTCCACTATCATAGGAGCTTTACTGATCGGCTTAAGCAGAAAAGCAAGTGCCGAGTTTAGTTTTTTACTCGCTTTTCCTGTTATGAGTGCTGTCACTGCTTATGACTTGCTAAAACATTATAAAGATTTTTCTGATGCAAACCTTATCACTTTAGGTGTTGGTTTTGTTGTGGCGTTTTTTGTAGCTTATCTTACAATAAAACTATTTTTAGTTTTTTTAGAAAAGTTCACCTTTGTAGCCTTTGGTGTATATAGAATCATCTTTGGCGTAGTGCTTTTAATATTATTTAACTAAACAAACTTCTATAATCTAGATAGTTTGTAAAATAGTTTTTGCTAAAGATAATGCTTTGGAACGGTGAGATAATTGTTTTTTTGTCTCCTCATCTAGTTCGCCTAATGTTTTTTCATATCCTAATGGTATAAACATCGGATCATAGCCAAAGCCTCCAGTGCCAGAAGCATAGGCTTGTGCATTTCCATACATCCATCCATGCACACTGAATTCTGAATCTTTGGTGACAAGCGCTATTGCTGCTGTGTAGTGCGCCGGTGAACTCTCCACTCCCTTAGCTTTAATAGCCTCAATGAGTTTATAAAGATTATCTTTATCTGTGGCATCAACACCCGCATATCGTGCACTGTATATTCCAGGAGCTCCATTAAGAATATCCACACTTATACCGCTATCATCGGCCATAACTATCACCTCCAGATTATTCAATGCTTTAAAAACCGCTCTAGCCTTTATAAGAGCATTTTCTTTAAATGTATCTGCATCTTCAACAATCTCAAACTCTTCAATGAGTTCACCGTAAGGAACTACTTCATAATCTTCACAAAGTGCTTGTATCTCTCTTACTTTTCCTTTATTAGATGTAGCTAAAACTAATTTCAAATTTCATTCCTTACAGTGTATGTAATTATTTATTATTGTATAATCGCGTCATTATACTATAAAGGCTTTAAATGTTTAAAAAAGTGTTCCCTCTTTCATCCATAATATTCCTAAGATTTTTCGGATTATTTTTAGTTTTACCTGTTTTATCTGTTTACGCACTCGAGCTTGATGGTGCCACACCGTTTTTAGTCGGTATTGTAGTTGGAGGTTATGCTTTGACACAAGCTGTATTTCAACTTCCATTTGGTTCTATAAGCGATAAAATAGGTAGAAAACCAACTATTTTATTTGGTCTTGTTCTATTTTTTATCGGTTCACTCATATGTGCTTATTCAACTGATATATATACACTGATGTTTGGTAGATTTTTACAAGGTGCCGGAGCAATCGGTTCGGTTGCCACTGCAATGGTTTCAGACTTAGTTGAAGAAGAATCCCGTGGAAAAGCTATGGCTATTATGGGTGGATTCATCGCGATTGCTTTTGCACTCTCTATGGGTCTTGGTCCTGTTATCGCTTCAAATTTTGGTATCAGCACTATCTTCTTAATCACTTCAGGTCTTGTAGTTGTTTCTGTTATTATCTTATTTACAAAAGTGCCAACGCCTCCAAAAATCAGACATATCTATCATAACAAGTCAAAAACTATAGACATTCTCAAAGATAACAACCTTTTGAATATGATTATTATCAATACACTTCAAAAAGGTCTTATGACCGCTGCATTTGTTATTATCCCTATTATTTTAACAGGTGCTGACTATGGATTTAATTGGGAAAAGTCAGAACTGTGGATGGTGTATCTTCCTGCAATGATTGCAGGATTTATTGCTATGGGACCTGCTGCAATATTCGGTGAAAAGAAAAATATACCTAAAGAGATATTCTTGCTCTCAATAGTACTGTTTTTAGCTTCATTTGTAATTATGGGATTCACAACTTCAAGCAGTGTTTTTGTCCTTGGTGTTGTTTTCTTCTTTGTAGCCTTCAACATGATGGAACCGCTTGTTCAGTCTATGATTAGTAAATTTGCCAAGGTTCACCAAAAAGGTGCAGCACTTGGTATCTCTAACTCAAGTGCCTACTTTGCAACTTTCTTAGGTGGAACATTTGCAGGTATCTATCTCAATGGCACAGATAGAGAAAATCTAGCTATCACACTTTCTGCAATTATAGTGATTTGGTTGATATGGACAGCTCTAAAGCTTCAAAACCCTACAAAACACTCTCATTTATACATCAATCATGATGATGTGGATTTAGACAAACTCACTGCTTTAGAACATGAACATATTGCAGAGTGGTATATCAACGAAACAGAAAACCTTGTAGTTATCAAGTATGTAAGCGATGCTATAAAAGAAGAAGAGTTACAGGCTAAAGTAGCTAAATAATAAGTTCTCACTAAAGACCGAGAAATGCCCTGCATTTCAAAGTCTTTCTTTTTTCCCTAATATATAAATATTATTATTGTGAAATAATTACAAGAGTGATGTAGTTTCAAGGGCTGATTGAGGAAGTGCACTATTGTGCATGACGAAAGAAGCAACGCAGAAAATACGTTGCTATTGTGATTATTTTTGTGGTGTTACGTACATATTGAAGTATCTACCTTCAAACTTAGGCGGTTTCTCCATCACTCCAATATCTTCAACCATTGGCCAAACTCGTAAAAGAACTTCTTTACCAGCTTCTGGATGAGCCATTTCACGACCTCTTAAGAATACGCGAAATTTAACATGAAAACCTTTTTCTAAAAATTCACGTGCATGTTGCACTTTATACTTGATGTCATTATCAGCAATTTTAACAGAAAGTTTAATCTCTTTCACAACGATTTTAACTTGGTTTTTTCTTTGTTCTTTGAGCTTTTTCTCTTCTTGGTATCTATATTTACCGTAATCCATGATTTTAGCAACAGGCGGTTTTGCATCTGGAGCGATAAGAACTAAATCTTGTCCTAATTCATTTGCTTTTTCCATAGCTTCATCAAAAGAGATAATCCCTAATGACTCTCCTCCATCTACATTACATCTTAACTCCGTTGCACGGATATCGTCATTCATTATGACGCGGTTTTTCTTTGTTGTCAAAAATTTACCTCATTTATTTTAGTTTGTATAAGCTTGAGGAAATCCTCTTCACTTAGGTTGTATTGCTCTCTAGTTCTTCTGTCACGAATCGCTACAGTTTTATTTTCTATCTCCTCGTCTCCGATGACCACAATCATCGGAACACGGGTTTTCTCTGCAATTCTAATCCGTTTATTCAACGAATCATTCTTAGCGTATATCTCACTATCGGCATTTATATCGATAAGTTTATCTGATAGTTGCTTAGCGTAATCTTTATGAACATCTGCAACAGGTACGATAGCTACCTGAGTAGGAGCGATAAACATAGGG
This sequence comes from Candidatus Sulfurimonas ponti, assembly GCA_014381585.1. GTDB lineage: Bacteria > Campylobacterota > Campylobacteria > Campylobacterales > Sulfurimonadaceae > Sulfurimonas > Sulfurimonas ponti. The sequence continues at coordinate 3,762 of JACNLH010000097.1, read as the reverse complement.
AATTCACCGGCATAATGCTCTGTTAAAATTCCGATAAATCTTTCAAAAGAACCTAGAATAGCCCGATGAATCATAACTGGTTGAATTTTTTCATTATCTTCACCATTATATTCAAGCTCAAAACGAGCCGGTAGATTATTATCTAACTGAATTGTTCCACATTGCCACTCACGTCCGATAGCATCCGTGATTTTAATATCAATTTTTGGACCATAAAAAGCTCCGCCACCCTCATCTATTTCATAAACGAGATTATTTGCTTCCATCGCATTTATAAGTGCTGCTTCTGATTTTTCCCAAATTTCTGCATCCCCGACAGCCTTTTCAGGTTTTGTTGAAATCATCATTTTATATTCAAAATTAAACATTGTCATTAATTTATCAACAAAATCAACAACTTCAATAATCTGCTCTTCAATCTGATCCACTGTACAGAAAATATGTGCATCATCTTGCGTAAACTCACGAACACGGAAAAGTCCATGAAGTGCTCCAGTCAACTCGTGACGGTGAACCACCCCATACTCAAAATATTTAATCGGTAAATCTCTATAAGAGTGCAACTCATCTTCATACACTTTAATATGACCGACACAGTTCATCGGTTTAACACCAAACTCTAACTCATCGATATTGGTGAAGTACATATTTTCACCATAGTTTTGATAATGTCCAGAAGTTTTCCAAAGGTCTGAACGTAGCATCTCTGGTCCGCGAACCGGTTCATACCCACGTTTACGGTGCGCTTTAAAAAGAAGTGCTTCCAACCTTGCACGAAGACGTCCTCCTGCTGGCAACCAAATAGGGAAACCTGCCCCAACCTCTTCACGGAAAGTAAAAAGCTTTAGTTCATTTCCAAGTTTACGATGGTCGCGCTTCTCAGCTTCAGCGATCATGTCCAAATGAGCTTTTAAGGACTCTTTATCTGCGAATGCTATACCGTATATACGAGTCAGCATTTCATTTTTAGAATCTCCGCCAAGATAAGCACCAGCTAATTTAGTAAGTTTAAAATATCTAATCAAGCCGATATTTGGTAAATGCGGTCCACGGCATAGATCTTCAAATTCGCCTTGTTTGTAGATTGAAACTGTATCATCAGGAATTCTTTGCATTACAGCGAGTTTTAAATGATCATCTTTAAACTTCTCTTTTGCTTCGCTCATAGAAATTGCGTATTTTTCAATTGGATACTTTTTCTTTGCAAAAGAAAGCATCTGTTTTTCTATCTTTTTTAAATCCCCGGAACCTATCTCAGATTCAGTTTTGAAATCATAGTAAAAACCTTCTTTGACTGTTGGTCCTACATAAAATTTTGCATCAGGATACAGTGATTTTATAGCTTGTGCCATTAAATGCGCAGTTGAGTGACGAAGCACATCTAAAGACTCTGCAGAGTTATCAAGATGAATCTGTTCGCCTTCAAATCCTAATTCTTCAGCAGTTTGTAAATCAATAATTGTATCATTGTGTTTTATTGCGATTGCATTCACTTAAAATTTTCCTTTTTATAATTCTGTTTTTAATATGGCACCATTTGATGCATTTGATACAAGTAATGAGTAACGTTTAAGCCATTTAGATTTAACTGCATTTATATGCGGTTTCCAAGCAGCACGGCGTTTTTCAATCGTTGCTTCATCAACATTTAATTGTAAAAGATGGTTATCTGTATCTAATTCTATTTCATCCCCATCTTCTACAAGCGCAATTAACCCGCCTTCAGCTGCTTCTGGTGAAACATGTCCGATAGAAGCACCGCGTGTAGCACCACTGAATCTGCCATCTGTTACAAGCGCTACAGATTCGCCAAGTCCCATACCCATAATAAGTGAAGTCGGAGCAAGCATCTCTTGCATACCAGGACCGCCTTTTGGACCTTCATAGCGAATAACCACAACATCTCCAGCTTTCACCTTATGGCTCATTATCCCAGCTAATGCTTCAGTTTGAGAGTTAAAACAAACTGCTGTACCTTTAAACTGTTTCATATTCCCTGTGATTCCAGCCGTTTTAACAACAGCACCCTCTAGTGCTAAGTTACCAAAAAGGATTGATAAACCGCCAACTTGTGAATATGCATTTTCATTTGTATGAATAATACTTTCATCTAAAATCTTTGCGCCTGAGATTCTCTCTTCTAGAGTTTCACCGGACACCATTAAAGAGTCAAGGTGCAACAAGCCACCACGACGTGCCACTTCACTCATTACAGCATTCACCCCGCCGGCTCTGTTGACATCGTCCATATGGACAGTGCTTAATGACGGTGAAATCTTAGCGATATGTGCCACTTTATCAGCGATTTTATTGATATTTTCTATTTTATAATCAACATCTGCTTCTCTTGCGATTGCCAGTAGGTGAAGAACAGTGTTTGAACTTCCACCCATTGCCATATCCACCACAAAGGCATTATGTATAGCTTTTTCATTTAAAATGTTTTTCATTTTAAATCTCGGATCTTCTGCTTTTGCCATTTCAACCACACGTTTTGCAGCTGTTTTAACAAGTGCAATTCTCTCAGGAGTCATCGCTAAAATAGTTCCGTTTCCTGGAAGTGCTATACCCATAGCTTCACACAAAGTGTTCATAGAGTTCGCGGTGAACATTCCTGAACATGAACCACCTGATGGACAAGCTTCACACTCAATCTCATAAAGCTCTTCATCACTCATCTTACCTTCAGCATGTTGTCCAACTGCTTCAAATGCTGTGGCAAGGTCAATTGGTGTACCATCTTTTTTATGCCCGGCAGCCATTGGACCGCCTGAAACAAAAATAGTTGGAACGTTAACACGCAAAGCGCCCATAATCATACCTGGAACAATTTTATCGCAGTTGGGGATACAAATCATTGCATCAAGCTGATGTGCATTCATTACAGTTTCTATAGAATCTGCAATAATCTCACGAGACGGTAAAGAATAAAGCATTCCTTCATGGCCCATAGCAATGCCATCATCAACACCTATTGTATTGAAAACGAATGGAACCCCACCAGCTTCACGAATCGCCTCTTTAACTATTTCACCATATTCATGTAAAAAGAAGTGCCCGGGAATAATATCGATGTAACTATTTGCTATCCCTATAAACGGTTTATCAAAGTCTTCATCCTTCAAACCTGTTGCACGTAATAGTGAACGATGTGGCGCTTTGTCAAAACCTTTTTTGATAATATCACTTCTCATAAATTTCCTTCATTTATTTTCACTAAAACACTAGTGTATATTTATATAAATGCGATTATACCACTTTTTTTAAAAATTTATTCTAAAAACTCTTTACAAACAAAAAACAATCGGCTATAATTCCGGCTCACTTACTAATTTAGTAAGTATTTGCGGGAGTAGCTCAGTGGTAGAGCACAACCTTGCCAAGGTTGGGGTCGCGAGTTCGAACCTCGTCTCCCGCTCCATAATTATAATTGTAAACTGTGATTTTCATTCACTATGCCCGGGTGGCGAAATTGGTAGACGCAGGGGACTTAAAATCCCCCGGTAGCAATACTGTGCCGGTTCGAGTCCGGCCCCGGGCACCATTGGAATGAAAAGATAAACTGGTGCCATCGCCAAGTGGTAAGGCCGCAGCCTGCAAAGCTGCTATCCCCAGTTCAAATCTGGGTGGCACCTCCAGTTGTATGATATAATTCTTATCGCTACAAACACGTGGATCTTTGGCAGAGTTGGTCGAATGCACCGGTCTTGAAAACCGGCGAGGGTTATACCTCCCAGAGTTCGAATCTCTGAGGGTCCACCA
>JACNLH010000044.1 GCA_014381585.1 Candidatus Sulfurimonas ponti | reverse complement strand
TCCACACAACCTTTCCAAGGTTGCACCATCGGCCACTCGGACACGAAACCATAATTTTAAAGAATGAAATTATATCCATAAAATACTTAATTGTTTGTAACACTCATCTATTTCACCGCTTTATAAGCAAACTCATATCTAAAACGATGTAGAATGAGAGAAATTGTGGGTAAGGGATTCTTATGTCAGAAAAATATTCTGTACTTGCGGTAGATGATGAACCGTTTAATCTTGATCTTATTGAAGCTTCTTTTATAGATTATGACAATATTCTAATCACATATGCCGCGAATGGATCTGAAGCTTTAAGCCACCTTGCTTCTATGAGTTTTGATGTGGTTCTTCTAGATATCAGTATGCCGGATATGGATGGCTTAGAAGTTTTAAAACATATAAGATCTGATGAAAATTTGGTGCAACTCCCTGTTTTAATGGTTACTGCCAACACAGAAAAAGAACAAGAGTCTATTCAACTCGGGGCCACCGACTTTATTTCAAAACCTTACGATATAGAAATACTTTGTGCCAGAACTCTTAATTATGCGAAAATGAACTCTTATTATAAACAGATAAGCAGCCAAAAAGAAACCCTTGAAATTCAAGTTGTCCAAAGAACAGCCGAGCTGCAAACAGCCTTGAATCTAGCAAAACAAACAGAGTATGAAATCTCTATCCGCCTTGGTCGTGCAAGTGAATTCAGAGACTTAGAAACCGGCGGTCACATCAAAAGAATGAGCCATTATTCAAAACTTTTAGCAAAACTTTGCGGTCTTGATGATGCAGAGTGTGAACTTGTTTTGTATGCAGCTCCGCTTCATGATATAGGTAAAGTCGGTATTCCAGACAGTATACTTTTAAAACCCGGAAAGTTTGAAGCTAATGAATTTGAGATCATGAAACAACACGCTGCCTTAGGTGCAAAAATGCTCGAAGGGGCAGATCAGTTTCCAGTGTTGAAAGCCGGTCATGTGATTGCCTTAGAACACCATGAAAAATGGGATGGTTCAGGCTATCCAAATCAAAAAGCTGGAGAGGATATTCACCTTTATGCAAGAATCGTTGCTATTGCAGATGTGTTTGATGCATTAAGCTCTAAAAGATGCTACAAAGAACCCATGCCTCTTGAAAAAGTGCTAGGTATTATGAAAAATGATGCCGGCACGCACTTTGATCCAAATCTAATTGAGCTGTTTTTAAATAATTTAGATCAATTTTTAGCAATTAAAGAAACATATAAGGATGATGACAATGCACATACAATTATGGATATCATCAGCGGGATTAAACAATGAAAATATTATTTGTAGATGACAATGAACTCAACCGAATCGTTATGGAAGATATGCTTGAGATACTTTTTGAGGATTTGATTATTCAAACGTATGAAACAGCTCAAGAGGTGCTAGAACTCAATCTTGTAGAATATGACTTTATTCTCAGCGATATAAATATGCCACAAATCAGCGGTTATGATCTTTACAACAAGTTAAGAGAATTGAATTACACGAAGCCGATTATCGCTGTCACCGCTCTTGCAGTTAGTGGTGATAGAGAAAAAATTCTTATGTACGGCTTTGATGATTATATCTCTAAGCCCATAGATATTAATGAGCTTGAAACTTTAGTACAAAAGTATATCCAATGAAACAAGATGAAATAAACACGCTCCTTGACAGCTTCTTTATATCTAAAAACGAATTAGACAAACGAAGTGCTTTTGATGAATTCGCCCACTCTGTCTCCTCTATCATCATAGATGATTTTGCTAAAAACTATCTGATTAACAATCCTTATCTGTCTGTTTATTTAGCTCATACCGATGGGGGCATGTTGCTTAAAAAAATCAAATCATTTGTAGCATTTATATTGACCGCCCCTGTGAATGAGGCTTATGTCAAAAGAATTCATTCCGTAGGCTTTCTTCACCACACAATCAAACTTGAACCTGCAAAAGTCAGTTATGGCTTTTGGGCTATTGGTGAAATACTTAATAAATTGGCACAAACCAATCCTCTTATAAAAGAACATAGGTCATTTATATCCAAACTTCTCAAATTTGTGGAACATCTCATGAATGATGCTTATTATATTAAAAATAACGCCTCCATAAATGATTCACTTACTGAGACCTTAAATTTTAATGCACAAAATGAGCTTTACATCGGATTCAACATCCACAAACTTAATGCAAAAAAAGTGCAATTAGCCTCATCTGACCCCGCAAATATTCACCTGCTTGATGAAATACAAGAAGATGACTCTCAATGTTCTTTTGGAAAAATATTACAAAAAATAAAAACAAAGAAACAAGATGAATATATTTTAGGAACTTCTGCTGATGCAGTAAACGATTTACATAAAAAATGGCATCTTGAATTTCGAGCTATTAAAAAAGCTATTGCAGATAAAGACGCTGATGCAGTCGAGATGCGCAACAAAAATATCGAAACAATTACACAAGGTTTGCTATCTACACTCAACAACACTCTTGAAACCAGTCTCCAAGATGGACAACTATCTCTTCGTTCAAGTATTGCCTCCATGAAAAAGATGACCAAGATTTTTTATAATAAAAACTATAAAGAACTCAAAGGCTACTCCGAAGAAGAAGCTATCAGCAAAGCTATTAATGAAACTATACTTTCTGAGTTTTCATGGGCTATTGAAGATGTAAAACTCACATACATCGAACCTTTGAGCAATGACACAGAGCTTATTAGTAAAACAATAAGATACAGAACAAAAAATATTTTTATCGGGATTTCCCTTAAAAAAATGCAAAATGCATATTATACTCAAGAGATAGTGCAGTTACTCCTTGAAGTGCTTGAACTTCATTTTTTTGTTCAAGAAAGGGAACTCTCTTTAATAAACTTTGCAGATGAAGCTGAAAATGCAAATAAATCAAAAGATATGTTTTTAGCAAATATGTCGCATGAACTACGAACACCCATCAATGCCATTACAGGATTCTCTCAAATTTTAATGATGAAAAAAGACACACCTGAGAGTATAAAAAATTATGTGGAAAAAATAAATATAGCCGGCAAGAACTTACTAAATCTCGTAAACACCATTCTAGATTTTGCGAAATTAGAATCTGGAAAAATGCAATTCAACCCATCTCTTAGTAATATTGCCGCTATTCTTAATGAAACTAAAATATTAATCACCCCTCTTGCGAGCAAGAAAAACATCACACTCACAATGCCCAATATTGTCTCTCTCAATCTTTATATAGACAGCACTTTATTTAAACAGGTTCTCATAAACCTTTTAAGCAATGCCGTGAAATTCACGCATCAAGAAGGTCTCGTAGAACTTCAGATATCCTATAATGAAGATAATCACACCTATATATTTGAAGTCAAGGACAACGGAGTAGGTCTTTCACCTGAAGATGTGAAAAAACTTTTTGTCCCTTTTTCACAAGTTCAAAACAGTTACCAAAAAGAGCATCAAGGCTCCGGTCTTGGACTTATGATTTCTAAGAGTATCGTAGAAGACTTGCACAAAGGCAAAATTTGGGTTGAAAGTGAAAAAGATAAAGGAAGCAGTTTCTTTATCGAAATGCCGACACCTATGATAGAATCGCACACATACTGTATAAACAATGCGCCTCAAGGTGCAACGCATGTTCTTGTGGTTGAAGATTCATCTGAGTATCAAAAAATTCTTATCGACAATCTTCAAGATACACACGCTGTGACTATAACAGACACTATAAATAAAGCCAAAGAATTGATTTCCAAAAATAATTATGACTTTTTAATTTTGGATTTTTTCCTCACCGACGGTATTAGTTCTGAAATTCTTCAATTCATGGAAGAAGAAAATATTTTCACTCCTGCCATTGTGATTTCTGCAGAAGATGAGATACATATCTCTTCTTCATTATCAGGCAGCAGTAATCTTGAATGTATTGTCAACAAAAAAGATGTTCAAAAAATATGTGCCTCTATTCGTGGAGAAACAGTCTATGAATAAGTTTTTCAATAAATTTTTTAAAGAGAGCATGCTTGGAATAGTTTTCCTTGTCACCTTTGTAAGTCCCCATCCACAAAAAACCCCAATTTAACTTCAAACCACCAAAGGGTAGAACTTCTTTTCAAATAGCGAAAAATCTATAACTCTTTTTATTCCATATTCATTTAACATTCTCAGCACATATTCTTTCATATTTATATAGCTTTGATATGCTGACATTTCCATCCAGTGATACTTTATGAATCTCCAAAGTATCTCAATAATATTAAGCTCTGGAGAATAAGGTGGCAAATACAATAATGTCAAACCTCTATTAGACCATTTAGCAATATTTTCTTTAAAGACTTTGCTTTTATGAAATGATGCATTATCCAGAACAACCACTGTTGGCTTTTTGAGTTGCTTTGAGAACTCATCAAATATTTCAACAACTGTATCACTTGTTACACTCTTCTCTTTAAAATATGAATGTAAATCACCTTGTTTGTTGATAAATCCAAGTATATTAAAACGCTTTGTATGAAAACATTTTATTACCATCGTGCTGTTTATTGGAGACCAAGCATAAGGAATATTTGAGTTAATTGAAAATCCGCTCTCATCAAAAAAGTAAAGGTCTATAATACCACGCTGTGAGAGTAAATCATATTTTTGTATCAAATGCTTTTTTGTTTTATAGAGTTCTTTGTCTGGTTCTTTTGCTGGAATAAATCGTAATCGTTTATAGCTGTAACCCATTAGCTTCAAATATCTTCTGAGTGTTGACTTTGAAAAAACAATACCCAGTCTATTTCCAAGAATACTCATTGCAGCACTTACACTAAGATGATTTTTTAAAAACTTCTTTTATAACTTCCTCATTTTGTATTTTTAGTTTTTTTGGTCTTCCTGAAATTAGCTTGTCTCTTATCCCATCTATCCCAGTATTTGTGAAATTAATCAGCCAGTCATAAACTGTATCTGGATTCATATTCAGCTTTTTTGCTATTTGTGGGACACTCTTTTTATCATTACTCATCAAGATAGCCATTGCTCTTCTCTTTTCTCTTGGCTTATTTGAAATCTCTATGAATTTATATAACTCCAACTCTGATTGTATGTCTATTTTTAGGTATTTATTTGTTCTCATACCCCTTCTAAGCAAATAGTATTCTTACTTTGGGGTTGTTTTTGGATGGGTACTTAATGATAATTGGTTTAAGCTATCTTATTCCTCACTTTATTAAAGAACAAGCCATCAAAGATGCATATAATGAATCTGACAGACTCACTAACTATATCAGAATGTTTCGTGCATACTATGCAAGCGATATTCTTAGAAAAGTAAAAGAGCATACAGATTTACAAGCTAATTTTGACCATAAAACACAAGAAAAAGTGATTCCTCTTCCTGCAACGCTTGTTCATGATTTAGGTGAACGTTTTACAGAGCAAACAGATATATCTATTGAAATGTATAGTAACCACCCTTTCCCAAACAGAGAGTCAAGAAAATTAGATATATACCAAAAAGATGCACTTGCATATATTCTTAAAAACCCTGGAGAAACTTTTTCTAGAGAAGCCACCATTGATGGAAAACTCACTTATAGAACAGCTTTTGGAGACTACCTCTTTGACCCTTCGTGCGTAACTTGCCATAACACAAGACCTGACACACCTAAAAATGACTGGAAGCTTGGAGATATGCGCGGTGTCATAGAAGTAAGCATCCCCATCCATATGGAGAAAATCTCAAGCCAAGGTCTTACAGGTAAGGTTTTATTATTTATTCTTTTTAACTTTTTATTTTTATCACTTTACTATTTTTTACAAATAAAAATGAAAAATGCAAAACTCCAAAGCGCTGTAACCAACAAAGATAAAATCCTCTCAGAATATAAACGTGCTGTTGATGCAGGGGCTATTGTATCAAAAACAAACAACAAAGGTGTTATCACTTATGTGAATGATGCTTTTGTAAAAATCTCCGGTTACAGTAAAAAAGAACTTTTAGGGAAACCTCAAAGCATTATACGCCACCCTCAGACTCCCCCAGAGATCTTTAAGGAGATGTGGGAAAAGCTGTTAAACAAAAAGGTCTGGCAAGGAGACCTTAAAAACAGAAAAAAAGATGGCACATCTTATTATGTTTATGGCACTATAGTTCCTATTTTGGATGAAAAAGATTCCATTGTCGAATTTTTAGCGATTAGATATG
>JACNLH010000045.1 GCA_014381585.1 Candidatus Sulfurimonas ponti | reverse complement strand
CCCACTCTTTGAGAAGTGAACAAGTGTGTTGTACAAAACTCATCATTCATAAGCTCTGCTAGTATATTTGCATAATTATATGCATCTTTTTGATTATCAAATGATTTTTTACTTTCATATTCACTTCTTTTAAAACATGTGCATTCATATCCCATTTCCACTGTATACATAACTTTTCCTTTTATTAATTATTTGGCCGAGTATAGTAAGTGGAACTGAAATTAAAGTGCGTTTTTAAAGTAGCTATTCTTTATAAAAAAATCTTTATGTTATTAATTTCCGCCACTCTTGCCTGAAGGCTCTTCACTGCCATCAAAACCGATAGTCACCACACTTTTACGCACAAGTATTCCCGCATCTTCAATATGATCATCATCTTCATCATCTTCAGGTCTCAGACTGCTATGTATAACGACCTTTTCACCATAATCCACAGCTTCAAAAAAATGTGTCATACAAAATTCTTGATTCATACGGCACTCCAAAACGCGCGCTTTATTAATCATATCTTCTCTTGTCTCAAATTCTAAGTTATCTTGAAGCCCACTGTTTTTTAAACAACGACACTCTTTTTCCATTTCTATTTTATACATTTTTTTTCCTTTATAGTGTAAATTCCTTTGACGAGCAAACATTTATCTTATAAATGTTTAGCCGGACAAGATTAGAATTTACCTTTGTTTAATATTCACTACTCTAATTCTTTAATAACTTTAAAGTCTCCAGACTCATATGAATAGACTTTTTTTGCTTCTTTATCAATAATGATAGGTCGAATCCATTCATTTAAAATAAACTCTTTAGCTACAGACCGCTCGACAGCTTTTCCCACTTTTTCCAAAGATGCTTCCATATAAGTCAGTAGCCTCACTGGCTCATGATAGGCTTTGCCCTCTGATAGTACAGATTGTGTTGGAAGTCCGATTTTCAAGTCACTGTAATTACCGTTAAATACACCGATCTTTGAAACGATGTTGTGATAAACTTTTGAACCGGCACCATATATGGCATTATCAACGGTAGAGAAGTAATGTTCTAAATTAATCCATTCACCAACAACAAGAGGCCCGTCAAAAATACGCGTAAGTATATCTGCTTCACCATTATCTAAACTTGCATCATATGAATGCATGAAGAGTCTGTTGTTAAACTTCATGTGTTTGATTGAATCTCTTGGACCTGCAAACACACCCATATTACCAGCAAGACCCCATTCAGGTCTTGGCTCTGACCAATCCATAGATTTAACAAAAATATCTTTTGATGAATTCGTATATGGCAAGGCATCTGCTCTTTCACGACGAGACATTCTGGAAGCTTGATTGAAATCAATCATCACCTTAAAGAATCGTTTCATCTCTTCTTCATTTAAAATATCTGTATCATAAAACTTCATCTCATCTGTCGAAGTGATATGCAAGGCTGGAATAAACTTCACATCATCAGGGATAACGATACCTTTTTTTGCGATAGCCTCTCTCACATCTTTAGAATTTGCAATCATACAAATAGCTCTATTGTTAGGAAGACTGCTTGATCCGCCACATGCACCGCAATCAAGTGCAGACTCAAATGGATTGTTATCTGAGACACTTGCATGCCCTGACATAATTACAAATTCAGCAAAGTTATCCACTTGTCCTATCATTGTTAATAAATTATGTAAATATGTGACTTTTTCTTCTAGGGTGAAGCCAACCTGTGCGAGCTTTTTCTTTTGATACTCATAATCTTCAAATGAGACTTTATATTCATTTTTTAATTTTTGCAATAGTTTTGATTCAATCTTTAAAGCTAATTCATTCCCAAGCACAAGGTGGTCTCTAATAGCTTGAATTTCTTGCGCTGAATACTTTCTAGATGTGTTGTTAATAAGTATCACGCTAATAATATGTATATGAAGTTTATTCACATACAACTCTATCTCTTCATCCGACAACTTATCTAATGTATATGCAGTTTTTGGTTTTTCAGCCTTGAAGCTTTTAAAAAGCTTATTGGTTTTTTCTGGTGCAAAGGTTTTTCCAAAAAGATTAATCCCAAAAATCCAACCTATAGCTTCAACCATGATATAGGGAGTGTATGGGTTGTTTTTTAAATCTTTTAAAACTTTTTGGGTCGTTTTAGTCATCCCTTTTTTTGCATTATATTGTTTATCTGATTCTATTGGCAGTTCAAACACTATATTTCCAGGCTTAACAACAGCAGGACATAAAAACAGTTCATGCGCTTTATCAAATTCTACAAAGGCTATTGGAAAACCTAAGAAACCGCCAATACCGAAAGTTTGATATGGACCGCTTCTTTCAACTGATCTTCTCATAACTTCAGATCGAACATCTAAACAAAAGGCAGCTGAAGCGACAGGTCTTTGTGTGTTGTTTTTTTGCGAAATATCTATCTCATCAACAAACTGGTGAATATAGGTGTCTTCAAGAGACTTCATCCAAATATAACCCTCTTCTTCACGTAAAACTTCCATGATTTTTGCAAGTTCAACCAAGGGGATATTTATATTATTGAGTTGATCTTTGGAGAGATGAACCTGCTTTGCGTCAAGCTGAAGTTCATATTGAGTATAACTCTCTAAAATAGAATCATAATCATTAGACTCTTCCATAGCATCAATAAATTTACCTGGTAAATTATTTTTAGATTTCACCAATTTAAGTATCGTGTATGCGCCATTATTTTCAATATACTCATCTAACAATTTAAAATTATTGATTTTTCTATGTTTTAAATATGCCACCTCATAATAAAGTCTGATAGCAATATAATCTATCAAAGATGATGGGTACTGTTGCTGTGAATAATAATCCGGATCTTCAGAACGATACTTTATAAACCCCGCCCAACCATGCAATTTAAGAACATGCGTTAAAAGATATCTCTCTTTGTTTTTAACTTGCAACTTCTCTAAGGCTTCTTCAACAAATGCTTCAGCATCATATGGGTAATCAAAATCTTCATAAAGCTTGAATGTCTCAAACATTCCAAGCTCTCTGTTTTCCATAGAGACTGTTGTTTGTTCCTCATCTAAAAAACGGGAAATGTACTCTATAATGCTTTTTTCTATCACTTCTTTATCATCACGGTTAAAAAGAATATCATTAATCTCATAAAGAGTCATATGCTTTGTTAATTTTGTCAGCCACTTCTTCTTATTGTGATATGAAAATTCATCATCCAAATAAGATAATAACTCTTCATCAATAGGGTGTTCTTGTGAAGATGCAGCACTGCGATATCGATTCCATTCAGGATTCACTTCAAGCAAACATCTCATTGCCAGATCATAATACTCAGCTAAGCCATCCACTTCAAGAATCTCTTTTAGGTTCTCTTCTAAAATAGAATGTGAAATTTTGCCTTCTTTATAAAACTTAAGATAATATGATGGCTCCATATAGACTCTGCCGCCATATATCTTTTTTGCTTTTGCAAGTGCATCCTTAAACTTCATATCCTCAAAACCTTTTAAAGGGTTATGATGAATGAATGAACCTATAGGCCAATAGTGTGGAACTGTATTTTTAATCGCATCTAATTTTTCTATAATACCCATAAAAGTATCTCCTCAATCCCAAAAAAACTCAATATTACAAGCATCGCCATTATAGTCACATGAGTGACTTTGTCTTTGTAATCTAAATCAACATAATGTATATCGGGATTAGTTTTCCCAAAAATCGACTTTTCCAACACCTTCATCGATATTAAAAAGTTTCCAAAATAAAGAGTTATAACTACAAGATACCATAAAGCATTCGTCTCAGCATTAAATATATATGTTAAGAAAAACAAAGAATTAGGCAAAGGCGGGTATAAGCCTAAAGTGATTAAATACACTGTAATACTAATACCGACTAATGGTGTGGCAAGCGTTATACCTCGAACATAAAGATAGTTTGCACTTCCATAATGCTTCTCATAAAAACTCGCTATTGCATAAATTCCAAGCAAAGAAACCAAGAGCGATAAACTGTAAAACGCACCCTGCTCCTCAAAAAGAAGAAAAAACGGTGCATTTATAAAAATAAAGTAATACCCCAACTTATAAAAATTCGTTGTTTTTGTAGCTCTATATATAGAATAAACTGCACTTAAAAATGAAATGATTACAAAAGGCTCTGAATGATCATTTTTCATAAAGAAAGAAAGTCCAATAGCACCCAAAAGCATAAAAGCACTTAGTAAAAATATAGCCTTGCTGTTAAAAATTTTACTTTTTTCTAAGAAAATAAAATATGGCACACCAGAAACCAATAGCAAAAATAAAATATTAGCAATCATAGTTTACCCTTTTTAGAGTATTTAAAAATATCAAAATAATATCCTTCTCTCACTAACAACCTGTAAAATTTCCACTTAGCTTTATTTGGTTTTTTATCAGCACTTGAGAGATCTCCAAAGTGCTGCTTGTACATAAACAACCATCCAACAATCATAATCAGTGCCAAGGCAACAAGTGCACTGACCAATGTCACATTCAATGTTGCCGCCTCATAAAAAAGCAAAGCATCTTTTCCGTAAAGGAAATGTTCTAGTGCTAAACCTACGTACTCATAGGTGAATAAAACAAGAACAAATGTACTTATAAGGGCTACAATCACTTTAAAAGAATCAGATTTTGACACCTTAAAAAATGATAAGAAAAGCTGAGTTCCGGTAAGCCATGCAAATGCTAAAATAACAATTGCTGCATTGAATTCAAAGAATTCTGGAGCAAGCACCATTTTTGCTCCAATAAATGCAAGAACCGGGACAATGGTGAAGATTGCTATCAGCTTAAAGGTTTTACCGCTCTTGTGCTCTGTATTTTCTTCCCAAAATGTTTTATATGAAAGACGTTCAGGAATATTTGGATCGTGTCTTGCATGCTTGATTATACTGCCCGACTCCAAGAAAAGTGAAGCTTTAAAAATCCCATGCACAATAAGATGATACACAGCAAGTGAAAATGCACCTAATCCCACTTCCATAATCATGTAACCCATCTGACCGACTGTCGAGTATCCAAGTGAGCGCTTAATATCTGACACCACGAGCATAAGCATAGATGCGAAAATAGCAGTTACCAGACCTATCACAAATGCAATGTTAAGCACTGCCGGTGCTAAAATGAGTAAATATGCAAGCTTGTTAAGTAAGATCCCCCCAACATTCACAACACCTGCATGCATCAAAGCTGACACAGGTGTCGGAGCTTCGGATGTATACGGCAGCCAAATATGAAACGGCACAATTGCTGATTTCATCATCGCAGCAAGTAAGAATAGTAATCCAACTACAAAAATCATCGGATCATCTATGGGATTCTCGGACATAATCAACCATTTTTCTCTTAATATTTCTAAGTCAAAACTTCCAAAAGTCTTGTAAGTCAATATTACAGCAAGTAAAAATACAAAATCGGCACTTTTATGAATGTACATTGTCCATCTCGCATTTTTAACAGCTGTTTTTGAACCAACATTAAATGAAACTAAAAGATACAAATAAACACTCATAAGCTGCCAAGCAAGTGCAAGCACAATAAGATTATTACTCATTACAAGTAAATAAATTGATGAGAAAATAAAGTTTAAAAGAACAAAAAATCTTTTATACCCCGCTTCATCCCACATATATTTTGTTGCAAACTTACGAATGACTAATCCTAAAATTGCAACATATGGCACTAAAATAGCTGATAGTTCATTATAAATGACCAGCCCGCCAAAGCCTTCAATAGATGTGCCCGTGCTTATAACATGGTATGATCCAAACAATGCAAGAACAGCAACCATACTCGATAGTATAATACTGATTCTTGGCATAATTTCTTTTTTATCAAAAAATCCAAGAAGAATTGCTATAACAATTGGTATACCCGGAATAAGTAATATGATTTGTTCCACTAAAACTCCTAATAACCCACTACAAAATTTCTATTTATGCACATATAAAACTTGCCATTAAATACTCATCCGATAGTGAACTTAAATTAAGAAAGTATGAATACTTTCGCCTAAATATGATTTATATAATAACTAAAGATGCCTAAAATTTAAATTTAAAAATTCTTAGTCTCGCAATTTCCAAGTTTATTGCTACCACAAATCAATAGTTAGCATACTGCACTAGATCTATTGCATTTCACTTAAAAAAGAGATTTTTAGCATTATTCTTTTTAAGTTAAGTTAAAAATGAATATTCTAACTAATCCCCAAAGTAAAAAATAAGTTATACTATTTCAAGA
>JACNLH010000153.1 GCA_014381585.1 Candidatus Sulfurimonas ponti | reverse complement strand
TTTAATTACAAAAAGTAGTATAAAAACTTATATAACTTACAGCTAATTTTGATATAACTCTAAAAATTAATATTTTATCAATGGAGAGAATAATGACAAAGGATGAAGAAACGTCTCAAAAAGAACAAAAAGCGTATGCGGTTATATCTTATGAAGATGTTGTAGTGTTTAATTACACCTTGCCTGAGGAGGTAGAAGCACAATCCATAGAACGTGAACTAACATTTATTTGGGAAGATAGTATTGAAAAGTTCATAGAAGAATATGGTGAAGATAAACCTTACCAGGAACATAGCTTTAGTCTAGAAAGAGCAAAGAAATTTTTTCTAGATCAGATAGAAGATCGGACTGATGGTGCCATAGAAGAAGTGCAAGAAGAGATAGCTAACAAAATGAAATTCGGCTTTGAATTTAGTGGACAATTGCATAACGATGACTAACTAATTGGAATCAGCCGCCTAAAGTGATTCACTTTCTTCAGCATTAGACTCCACTTCGGAGTTTTTTGTTTCCATCTTCGCTCTATCTGCCTTGGAGATATAACGCTCCTTTGAAGAAGTCTTTAACTTTGCACGGGCACGTTTGAGACGTTTATCATGCAGCTTTTGAATTTTGTCTTGTCTATTCATATCACCATCCTTATTTAATCTCATGCTATTATACTTTAGGAAGGGGATAAATTACTATCTAGTGGAAAATTTAGTTAAAATACAGCATGAATAAAAAACAATTAGCTATTTTAAGCGTCGGAAATATATTACACAAAGATGAAGGTGTTGCTTTATATGCAAGTAAATATCTAGAGTCTAATTACAGTTTTCACCCAAGTGTGGATATCATCCATGGCGTTGTTAAGGGAATGAGTTTACTCAATATTTTTATGGAGTATGAGGAAATAATTGTCCTTGATGCTGTTGGGATGGAGGAGACTCCAGGTTCAATTTATCAATTTCCTATGGCAACATTTCGTGGTTTTAGTACGAATGAAGATGACAATGAGACAGGAGTCCTAGGATGTCTCAATTTGATTGAGCGTAAGGGAAACACCTTGCCCAAGGTCAGTCTTTATGCAATTATTCCAGATACTATTGAAGCAAATATAGGCTTAAGCGATTCCCTCATAAAGCCCTTTGAGGCTTATATCTTGATGATTGTAAAATCATTAGAGGATAAAGGATTTAGTTGTGACACTAAATCCGAACAACAAACTCTTGAGAGTGTGATAGCCAGTTTCAAGAGTTAAGTCTTAAAAGCTGGACCCGAAGAAGTCTTCAAAGTCCCTTTAGATAGTGATTTTAAGACTGCTGGGAACTTAGCCTAGTTGAGATGTGATAGCAGTCTCCACATCAGATATATCAGCAGTGCCATCAACAGTGATATATGTTAAAGTCTCCACTTTAGAAGCTTGATTTTTGTAGTAACCTATAAGAGGTTGCGTAAGTTCATGGTAAACTTTAAGACGATCAAGAACAACCTCTTCTTTATCATCATCACGCTGCACTAAATCTTCACCGGTCTCATCATCTTTGCCTTCAACCTTTGGCGGATTGTAAACCAAATGGTATGTTCTGCCAGAAGCTAAGTGTGCACGACGCCCAGCCATTCGGGTGACAATTTCAGAATCAGGAACATCAATTTCAATAACAGCGTCGATAACAATTCCTGCCTGAGTGACAGCGTCAGCCTGAGGAAGAGTACGAGGGAAACCATCTAAAAGATAACCGTTTTTACAATCATCTTCAGCAATTCTATCTTTTACAAGACCGATGATAATATCATCAGTTACAAGTTGACCGGCATCCATAGCAGCCTTAGCCATTTTACCCATATCAGTGCCGGCTTTTATAGCCGCTCTGAGCATATCACCTGTAGAAATCTGAGGGATGTTATATTTTTTCGTTAAAAATTGAGCTTGAGTGCCTTTTCCTGCACCTGGAGCTCCGAGTAGTATGATTCTCATGTCTTGTCCTAAAAATTTAATTGATGCAATTATAGTACATTGAGTTTAAAACTAGTATAAGGGGAGTATTATTCACCCCACCCTAGTTTCTCTTTTAAAACCTCAAAATAGTTAAACTCATTTCTATGAATTAACTTAGCATATTTATCAGACAACTTTATATGTATGCTATCTCCTTGATTGAACTCATGCATATCCTGCCCATCCACTATAATCAAAGCTTTTGAATCTGTCGTTTTCATCTCAATAGAAAATTCACCAGGTAAGACAACAGGTCTCTGTGTAAGAGAATGCGGACAAATCGGTGTAAGCGTGAAAACTTTTGTCAAGGGAAACAAGACAGGTCCGCCTGCTGAAAGATTGTATGCAGTGGAGCCTGTCGGAGTGGATATAACAACACCGTCTCCAAAGTATGTGTTGAATGCTTTTTTATCAACTAAAGTTTCCACATGAATCATATTTGAGATAGATGGCCTGGTGAAAACAATGTCATTAAAGGCATGAACTTTTATCTCTTGATTATTTTTAATAAATGTGGCTTCAAGAACAGATCTCTCATCTATACGATAATTCCCTATTGCTAATTTTTTAACAAAATCATCAAGTTCATCCATGCTCACATCAGCTAAAAAACCTAGGTTTCCAGCATATACACCAAATATAGGAATTTCATAAGCAAAGCTCCTTCTCACTGCAGAAATCAAAGTTCCATCTCCACCCAAAGTCACAAGTGCATCACATTGCTTACAGAGGATTTCAAATTCCATACCCATCACATCGATCATGCCGCCGCTGATACTTTCTATATAGACCTCAATGCCATAGCTTGAAAATATATCTTTTAGTTCAAAAAAACTACTCTTGAGCTCTGGTGTTGATGGTCGCAAAATAACACCAACACTTTTTATACTTTTATTTTGCAAAACAACTTCTTTTAAATGGTTTTTTTCATTATACACATTTCTTGATAATAAAGAAATAAGCCAACTTTTGCTATAATCGCGAAAATTATTAATTAGGACTCTATATTTATGAGAAGTCATTATTGTACAGATTTAAGTGAAGCAAACGTAGGTGATAAAGTTGTTTTAGCCGGTTGGGCTAACAATTATCGTGATCATGGTGGGATTATTTTTATCGATTTAAGAGATAAAAGTGGCTTAATGCAACTCACCTGTGATCCAGAAGACAGTGTCAGTGCGCATAAAATGGCAGACAGTGTTCGTGATGAGTTTGTTCTTATTGCAAAAGGCACTGTTCGTTTACGCGGTGAAGGGCTTACAAATCCTCGTCTAAAAACAGGAGCTGTTGAAATTATCGTTGATGAGTTAATCATCGAAAATAAATCAGCAACTGTCCCATTTGTGATAGGTGATAAAACTGTTGGTGAAGAGACTACGCTTAAATATCGCTACTTAGAGCTTCGTGATCCAGATCTTTATGAGGTGTTTCGTCTTCGCTCTAAAGCTGCGATTGCTGCAAGAAACATTCTTGATGAAAATGGCTTCCTTGAAGTTGAGACTCCAATTTTAACTAAATCCACTCCAGAAGGTGCAAGAGATTATCTTGTTCCTTCTCGTGTTCATGAGGGTGAATTCTACGCGCTTCCTCAATCTCCACAACTTTTTAAACAGCTTTTAATGGTAGGTGGTTTTGATAGATATTTCCAAATTGCTAAATGTTTTCGCGATGAAGACTTGCGTGCAGACAGACAGCCTGAATTCACTCAAATAGATGTTGAGATGAGTTTTTGTAATCAAGAAGATGTAATTAAGGTTGCTGAAGACTTATTAACTGCAATGTTTAAGGCTGCTGATATTCCTGTTCAAGCTCCATTTAACCGTATCACATACAATAACGCTATGGAATGGTATGGCTCTGATAAACCAGATTTAAGATATGACCTTAAAATGATAGATGTTATTGATATTTTTGAGAGATGTGATAATGAAATCTTTACAAATATCGCTAAAAAACCACACACAAACCGTATCAAAGCTTTAAAGGTTCCTGGTGCTGATTTAATATTCTCAAAACGTGAAATGAAAAGTTTTGAAGACTTCGTACGTAAATTCGGTGCACATGGTCTTGGGTATTTCCAAATGAAAGAAGATGGTCTTAAAGGTCCGCTTATTAAATTCTTCACCGAAGAAGACATTGCTCTTTTAGTTGAAAGACTTGGTATGGAAGTTGGAGATGTGGTTTTCTTTGGTGCAGGTGATAAAAAAACTGTATGGGATTATATGGGAAGATTAAGAATTTTCTTAGCAGAACATGAAAAAATGAACATACTCGACAGAGATGCTTTTGAATTTGTATGGGTTGTTGATTTTCCAATGTTTGAAGTTGAAGACGGCCGCGTAAAAGCACTTCACCATCCATTCACCATGCCTAAAGATACAGACAAAGATGACGTTGAAGAGATAGAGTCTATCGCTTATGATATTGTTTTAAACGGTACTGAGCTTGGTGGCGGGTCTATTCGTATTCACAAAGAAGATATTCAAAATGAAGTATTTAAACTTCTAGGCATTGAAGAAGAAGAAGCGCAAGAAAAATTCGGCTTCTTGCTCGATGCTCTTAAATTCGGTGCTCCTCCGCATGGTGGTTTTGCATTAGGTTTTGACAGAATGATAATGCTTATGACTAAAAAAGCAAGCATAAGAGATGTTATAGCATTTCCTAAAACTCAAAAAGCTTCTTGTGTGTTAACAAAGGCTCCTAGCCCTGTTGACAATGCACAACTAAGAGACCTGCATATAAAACTTCGTGAACCAAAAAAAGCTTAGTTATGAAGAAGCTATTTTTAATTATCGGTGCACCTGGCAGTGGAAAAACCACTGATGCAGAACTGATTGCACTGCATAATGAGAATATTTCTCACTACTCCACAGGCGACATGCTAAGAGCTGAAGTTGCATCTGGAAGCAGTATAGGTGAAGAACTCGATTCTTATATGTCAAAAGGCAATATAGTCCCCATTGCTATTGTAATTGAAACTATAGTCAATGCTATCAAGTCCTCTCCCAATGACATTGTCATTATTGATGGTTATCCTCGAAGCATCGAGCAAATGGACGCATTAGATTCATATTTATTAAATGAAAATTTTGTTACACTTATCAGTGTGATTGAAGTTGCAGTAAGTGAAGAAACGGCAAGGGACAGAGTTCTTGGCCGTGCCCGCGGCGCTGATGACAACAATGAAGTATTTGACAATCGTATGAAGGTTTATTTGGATCCTCTAGAAGAGATCCAAAAGTTTTATGCAGAGAAAGATATTTTAAAAGTTGTCTCTGGTGAAGGAACTGTTGAAGCAATAGTTTCAGAAATAGCAAACTTCATACAATCAAAAATATAAAAAAAGGAATTATTATGAAAAACATATTATTATCAATCGTAGCAATTATCGCTTTATCTGGTTCTGCTCATGCCAACATGTGGGATGATATTAAGGATGATTTAACTGAAATTTGGGACAACTTCAAAGAAGATAGAGAAGATGCAAAAGGAGATAGAGATTCTGTAAGAGATGACATCAAAAAAAACTATGAAACAGCAGAAGATGATGTTAAAAAAGAATTGAAAAACCTTGAAGACAAAGTAAACAAATAGTATATACAGGAGCATAAAAATGAGAAATATTTCGATTATCGTATCGATGTTAAGTATTTTGCTGATGAGCACTGGTTGTTCTGGCACATGGGAAGGTGTTAAAAGTGACACCGGTAAGGCTTGGGATAGCACTAAAGAAACTATTCATGAAGCTACAAAGTAAGCTTTAATTTATTTCCTTAGGCTGTAAAATAAAGCTTTGTTAATGCAAACGCCATCTAATGGCGTTTTTGCTCTAAGTGTATAAGAATTCCTTATTTTATGAGAGCGTTTTTTCTTCTTTAAATATATCGAGCTCTTTGGCTATTCTTCTTCAAAACCAAAATCTTCTTCTTCACCACCCTTTTGAGCATCTAGTATATCTTTAATCAATTCTTCGCATTCTTCCTCATCTATATCGCCACTGGCAATATCATCCAAAACATCTTGTAAGTCTGCTTTAAAATCTTGAAGTTCTTCTATCTCTTCTTTTGCATCTTCTGTTGCCTCTTTATTGCCAGCTATCTCTTCATAAATTTCATCGAGTCTTTCATTTAAATCAGGGATAACACTTTGGGTGATGATTTCTTCCAGTTTTTGGGCTTGTGACATAATATTTAACACCTTTAATTTTAATATTTGAAATAATACAATAAATTATCAAAAAGTTTTATAATTTGACTAATCAATGCTTTTTTTCTATTAAATCTATATATATTCAAGA
>JACNLH010000087.1 GCA_014381585.1 Candidatus Sulfurimonas ponti | reverse complement strand
TCCCCTGGAAAACACCCCTAAAGATTTAAAGCCGGTTTTGGACTTAGAGACTAAAGACTTAAAACTGCCTCTAAGAGAAAACCTAAAAGAGAGTTCTCAAAAAGAGAGTTTGTCTTCATTGTTGAAAAATGAAGATAAAGTCCTTGAAAAAGATTTAAAAGCACTTGAATTAAATCCTAAAATCACACAAAATATAAGCACCGCAGAGTTAAAAACTTTGATATCTGATGCTAAAGAGTTTTTAAAAAATAAAATCCTAGACAGTGCTGAATATAAAAAAGCACAAGTCAAAGATTTACCCAAGACACTCAAAGGTCTAGCTCAAATGGCTAAAGCATTTGAGATTGATGTGTCTAAAATAACACTTGAAGAAGTTAAGGCTGTTAAAACTATTCTAAAGCCTGCAGCTATCGAAATCAAGGCTATTGAACAGCTCAAAGCAAAAGAAACACCAAGAAGTGCGCCCAAAGAGATTAAATCAGATCTCAAACCTGCAGTGGCTGAGAAGCAAGACGAGGTGAAAGATCTCAAAGAAGTAAAACAAGTCACATCTATAAAAGAAGTTTCAAAAGTCGAAGATGAAGATATTCCTGAAGTTAAGGTGAAAACAACAAAGATTAAAAGCGCAACAGTGCAAGATAATCCGGATGCTCTTAAAGAATTAAAAGTTAAAGAAGAGACTAAAGATATTAAAGAAAGTATTAGACTTGATGATAGAAAAATTGAAATCATCAAAGAGGTGAAAGCCACTCCTCTTTTTAAAGCACAAGAAAAACTAGAACACACCACAGAGCAGTTAGTGCAAACAAAACAGTTTAAAGTGGAGCAAAAAACACCAGAGTCAAGAGCGAATGAGACACTGAAACTTTTACTACGCGGTGAAAAACCAAGCCTTATTGATGCAAGTCTTGGTTTGACTAAAGATTTTTCCGTGGCAACTGCAAGAGTGATTGCTCCAAGTGCCACAACTGAAGTCACAAAAACAGTGGAACAGCTTCTTCGCGGAGATGCTGGGGATGATGTGGCCAAAACAGATGTTTCAGTTACAAATAAAGCAGATAGCTTTGAGGTGAAACTCAATGAAGCGAAACAGATGATGAAATACCTTTCTCGAGATGTGAAAACTGCAATAGAAGATTATAAATCTCCATTCACAAGAGTCAAAGTGCAACTCAATCCTGCAAAGATGGGTGAAGTCGATTTAACAGTCGTGCAACGTGGTAAAAATTTACATGTGAGCCTAAGCGCAAATAACACAGCGATTAACACACTCTCAACAAATGTGAATGAGTTGAGAGTGCAACTTGCAAACAATGGAATACAAAATGCTACATTAAACTTTAGCAATGCTTCACAAAGCGGTGAACAAAATACACAACAACAGCAAAATCGCCAAAATGAGCGACAGGCTAGAGAAGAGTATAACTATTTTGAAAATGAAGAACAAAATGAAGAGATTTTAAGCTCTTTAGAAATCGTAGTTCCTCACTACGCATAAAGGATATATTATGGCAATCACATCAACAGGCTTAAATGCCGCAACAAATTTAGAAACCACAACTTCAACAGCCGTCGCAGATAAAAGAGCATTGGGAAAAGATGATTTTATGACGCTCTTGTTGGTTGAACTGCAACATCAAGATCCAACAGAACCGATGGACAGTGAAAAGATTTTAACACAAACTTCACAATTGGCTGGCCTTGAATCAGCAGAAAACACAAAAGTAGCCTTAGAAGAATTATCAGCAATCCTAGGCAGCACAAATCAATTTTCAACAATAGCCGCTATTGGTAAAACAGCTGATTTAGGGAGTGATGCTATAAGTCTTGAAGAAGGTTCCACAAGCACTTTTGAGATGTATTTTCCATCAGACATACAGCAAGGAACTATAAGCATCACAGATTTAGATGGTGTTGAAGTTGCGACAATTGATGTTGGAACAAACCCATCTGGCGTATATCAATTTGATTGGAATGGATTAGATTCCAGTGGAAACACTGTAGAGAGCGGTATATACAGGGTGAATGCAAGTTATAGTGATTCAAGTGGGAATACATTGCAAACAAGACTTGGCGCATATCCGATAGAATCAGTCAGATTTGAGAATGGAAGCACATTGGTGAAAGTCGGTTCAAGCTATGTTCCTTTAGAGAATATAGTGGAAGTCTATTGATAGAATT
This sequence comes from Candidatus Sulfurimonas ponti, assembly GCA_014381585.1. Lineage (GTDB taxonomy): Bacteria > Campylobacterota > Campylobacteria > Campylobacterales > Sulfurimonadaceae > Sulfurimonas > Sulfurimonas ponti. Next base: position 4,121 of record JACNLH010000087.1, on the reverse strand, counting down.
GATGATATAAGGAGTTTATGATGATGACTCAAGCTTTTTACACAGGAATATCGGGAATTAAGAGTAATCAGTATGCAATCGATGTGGTGTCTGATAATATGGCAAATATCAGCACTACAGGTTTTCGTGGTTCAACTTATGAATTTGCTTCTCTTTTTGAAGATACACTCAATACATCTCACAGTTTAAACTCCAGTACAGTCGGGATTGGTTCAAAGATTCAGGCAACATCATTGAGCCAAGGGCAAGGAGTGATGGAGTTAACTGACAAAAGCACAGATTTGGCAATACTTGGGGATGGGTGGTTTGGTATTCAAGGCGAAAACGATCCAATATACACCCGTGACGGTGCTTTCACCTTTGATGAAAATGATGATTTAGTTTCATTAGACGGCTTGCATGTTTTAGGAACTATGGGCGGCAATATCAGCGATACGACATTGACTGCAAAATTAGACGAGGTGGCTTTAGGGGATGTTGCTGCACAAGAAAAACTGCGTTTCCCGAAATCTTTAGAGTATCCGCCTGAACCAAGCACAAAAGCGACATATATCGGCAATATCGGTTTTGGGGATGAAATAATCACCATGGGTGCCGGTGTGATTGATCCTCTTAGTAATAGAAATAATTTAAAATTATCATTTAGTAAAGCTGTGCCGCAAGTGCTTCCCGGATCACAATGGGATGTGGTGGCAACAACAGAAACTTTAGACGGTTTAACGGTGTACGATACGCAAGCAGGGACAGTCGAGTACAGTTCTTCCGGCGGATTAGTTTCAAGCACATTATCTTCGATAAATAATAACGGTGCAGCAGTGGAGATTGATTTAGGTAGCGGTTTTGATGGAGTTGTTTCTTTGGCAAATTCAGAGACGCACTCCTCAAGTTACGCAAACGGCACTATAGGCGGAGAGTTGGTGGGTTACGATATAAACAGATACGGAGAGGTTGTTGCAACTTTTACAAACGGTGAACAAAGCAGTGTCGGAAAGATTGCTGTATACCATTTTCAAAATGACCAAGGTCTGACCCGAATAAATGGATCCAAATTTGAAGAGAGTTCAAATAGTGGAAAACCTTTATTTTATAAAGATGCCAATGGAAATAATATTGTAGGCTCGGAACTGGTGAATTTTAGACTCGAAGGTTCAAACATTGATATGAGCTATGGCATCACTGAACTTATTATTCTTCAAAGATCATTCGATGCAAATTCTAAGTCTATAACAACGGCTAATGAGATGATGCAAAAAGCATTAAATATGGATGCTTAAAAAGTTGGAACACTACGTGCTATATATTAAGTAATTAATATAAAGGATTTAAGATGTTGAAATCACTTTTCTCCGGAGTATCCGGACTACAGTCTCATCAAATTGCGATGGATGTGGAATCAAACAATATTGCAAATGTGAACACTACAGGTTTTAAATATTCTCGCGCAAATTTTTCAGATTTACTGGCACAAACAAAATCTATCGCCACTGCTCCTCAGGGTGCTCTTGGTGGTAAAAATGCTGTTCAGGTGGGACTTGGTTCCACTGTAAGTTCAATGACTAGAATATTCTCTCAAGGTTCTGTGCAAAATTCAGATAAAAACACTGATATGGCAATCCAAGGTGATGGTTTTTTTATCATTTCACCGGATGGCGGTAACACATATAAGTATACCCGTTCTGGAGATTTCAAGTTTGATGCAGGTGGAAACTTTGTAGATAATAATGGTTTTATTGCTCAAGGTTGGCTAAGAGATGAGGTGACTGGTGAAGTTGATTCCACAGCACCGATTACAAATATTAATATTGCTCCGGGATTGACAACACCGGCAAATCCAAGTTCTGAAGTTGTTTTAAAAGCAAATTTAAATTCCGGTCCATTGATTGAAAGTTATTCAGCTGCTTATCCGGTTCCAAGCGGAATACCAAACAGTGTGACAAATCCAGGTCAAGGCGATGCAATTGATGATAACGGAAATCCAATAGCATCAGGAAACATGGGAGTTATGTTCAATGAAGTTGGAGAAGCCTTCTCTTTACAAAATGATCAGGGGGTGTGGGCATCATTCAGGTCTGCAATGAAAACTGACGGTGTGGCTGTAGGGCCTGCAGGAACTACATATACATTTAGTAGAAGTCCGCTTGCAGGAGATACAATTAGTGTGGATTATAATGGTGTTACTTATTCAGGAGCGACATATGCTGCATTAGAAACTGATCTTTTAACAGAACCTTCAGGTACATTTACGAGTCTAACAATCACGGGGGATGCTATTGTATTAAATACAACAGCTGGTTCCACGCCAACAATTGCAAATGTTATAAATGATGGTGCTGGTGGTGCAGCTGTCACAGTCACTGAAACCGGTATCCCAAAAGAGCTGGATATAACATTGACTTTAGACAATGGTGATACGCTTGACATTGCAACATCGGGTGCAACAGGTTCAGAAAATGCAGCGCAAAATGCAGCAAGATATGTTTCGGCAATAAACGCAGAATCTTCAACGACAGGAGTCAGTGCAAGATATGATGTTGTAAATGGTGATATAGAACTGACAAACACAAATGGTGCCACAACCGCTTCTCATAATATCAGATTGATTGTGAATTCAGGAGATAACAGCGGCATGTCAACAGGCACCGTTACAACTGCATATAGATATCAGTATGATTCAGCAGGATCTTCATCTATAGTCGATCAAGATAAAACTTTTACAACAATTTCTGATCTTCGTTATGCACTTGAAACACAGGCTCATTCACTTTCGCATCTTCCAACAACTGTAAGTGCAACGGTGACCGCAGGAACCACTGCAACAGATAATGCCTTTAATATCAGTATCGGCGGCACTCTTGTGGCAGTCGCTGCCACTGGTGCAGCGAGTACAGCAGATACAAATGGTGCAAGCTATGCCGCTGCCATCACTGCTGCGGGTATCACAGGGATAACTGCTACGTATGACACTTCAACAGACCAGTTAATCATCACAAACACAGGGGTGTCTTCTCAAGCTGTAGTGATTAATGCTGCTGATAGCGGCAGAACAGGTTTAGTGGATGGGAGTCTTATCGGTGCAGCGGGAGATAGTGACAGTGATGGAATTTCAAATGAAAACAATATTAAAGTTATTGTAGATGAGCAGGGTAAACTTAAAATTACAAATCCTGGGGGATCCGACGATGCCGATTATGATATGAATCTAAAAATAACAGGACTTACAGCAAGCGGTGTAGTGGGTGGCGGTATCACAGAAAACACTAACTTCACTAGAAATCTGGAAGCTTTAAATGCTGTTTTACCGACTGCAGCAGGTGGACAAGCCTATTCTCAAAGTTTTAACGCAGCCACACATTCGAGTTCTATTGATGTGTTTGATTCTCTAGGATCTAAACACACGCTTAGAATGGAATTTAGAAAAACAGCATTGGATACTGCAACGGGTAGCACATGGGACATGACTATAACTGTTCCTCAACCTTCAACAATTGACACTGTTGCTCCGACATATGAAAAAACAGGAAGTGTGCGTTTCAATAATGATGGTTCTCTAGCTACATATAATCCGCCAAACCTTTCATTTTCCGGAAACAACGGTTCAGCACCGAATCAGCAAATAAACCTTAGTTTCGGTACTGCAAATGCATTTGACGGAATGACAAGTTTTGATTCTCTTTCCACCACTTCAGGTATCTCTCAAGATGGGTATACAGGTGGAGATTTAGTTGGAATCAGAATCGATCAGTCTGGTACTTTAGTCGGTTCATTCTCTAATGGTAGATCGTTTGGTTTAGCACAAGTTGCCATGGCTAAGTTTACAAATAATGAAGGTCTAGGAACTGAGGGTGGAAATATTTTTATACAAAGTGCCAACTCAGGTGACCCGATTATCGGCACAGCTGCAACTGCAGGGCGTGGATTTATTCAGTCTTCTGCTCTTGAAGCGTCAAATGTTGACCTTTCCCGTGCATTGACACAGCTGATTATTATTCAGCGTGGTTTTCAGGCAAATGGTAAAACAATCACCACTTCAGATCAACTTCTTCAAACTCTAATCGGGTTGAAAAACGATTTAAAGTAAAATAATGGTGTCTGAAAAGTGCTTAAAACTACTGTATAGTAAT
>JACNLH010000046.1 GCA_014381585.1 Candidatus Sulfurimonas ponti | reverse complement strand
AAAGTGTCAATAAGGTGTATTTTGTGATAAAATATTAAATTTTTAAACTGTAACCCATATTTTTATGGGTTTGGATACTGTCTTGGGGCATTTTTTTACGAAGTCTTTTTACAAGACTTTTGATTGAATTACTTGAAAACTCCTTCTGTGCATCATCATAATATAAATGATTGAAAATCTCTATATCTGTAAACTTGCTTTGTCTATTGCTTATAAAAAGTTCCACTACGGTTTTTTCATTTGCAGTTAAGGAAACTTCTGCCTGTCCATCAGATAAAACTTTGAGTTCATTATCCCACTGAAAATCTTCTTTAAGTTTAATATACCTTTGCATATCTCTTTGTTCATCCAGTTCTAAACAAACATCATAAAGAATATCCAACATCTGAACAGTTGTGAGTGGTTTTTGCATAAAACCTGCCACGCCTATCTTTATAAGTTCTATAAAATATTGTGTTTCATTGTAAGCAGACACTATGATAATTTTTTGATTTTTATTCACACCCATAATACGACGGGAAAGTTCTATACCATTCATATTCGGCATTTGGATATCTGTTATAACTATGTCGAAACTTTCTTTTTTATAAGAAAAAAAACCCTCTTCACCATCCTTTGCAATGACCACTTTTTTAAAAAGCACATCAAAAAACTCAGATGTGGATTCTCTAAGAGTGTTATCATCTTCAACATAAAGAAGTGTGTATTTTTGTGCTGATTTTTTAAGGTGTGTGTTCTTTGCTTTAATCTTTTGGCAGCCTGTTGTTTTTCACCATACTCAAAACCATCGGAATATTAAGACCGTCATTATTAAAACCTTCATCAACACATGATTCGCACTTATTCCCCATCGGGCAATCCTCATTCTCAAGTATTTCATCTAAGGTGGTGAAATTATTACGCTGTATACATGTTGCAATATCCCTTACACTTAAACCATTACACACACATATTTCTGTATCTAGCTTCACCATATCATTCTCACCTATTTTTTAAAGTCTGTTTTTCACTTTGTATTTTATGCTACATTTACTTAATAACACAATTATAGTATATAATATTATATTATTCACTAAAGGTTGGAAGTTGTTTTCAGATATAAAAGTAGGAAAATTCAGCCTTATTATTATTTTCCTTTTCCCTTTCTTATGGTTGCTGTTTGGATATGTTTACACCGCTAAACGTGTTGATGAGCTCACAAATCAAAAGTACACTGAAACTGCCAAAGAGATGAATAATGAACTTAAAACTCTCATTAGTGAAAAATCTGAAACGATATCAATTATTGCTATGGCCATTTCTAAAAATCCTCAAATAAAGAATATTTTACTTAATAAAACAGAAGAAATGGACCTGGATATTTTTTCAAAAGAATTACGGCAAAACACATCTTTAAAAAATATTTGGTTTCAAGTTATATCTGCTGATGGTGCAAGCATTTACAGAAGTTGGACAAACAAAAGAGAAAACATAAAAAAAGATAGAATTGATATAGCTCAAATGATTCAAGAGCCAAAACTAATGTTTTCTATCAGCGTCGGTAAATATGATTTAAGTTTTAAATCTATGGTGCCGCTTTTCGATGATGATCTGTTTATCGGTTTTATTGAGGTTATCTCTAAATTTAATTCTATTGCTATAAAATTACAAAATAAACTATACGATCCAATTATTTTAGTGGATAAAAAATACAAAGATCAACTTACACATCCATTTACAAAAACTTTTATAGAAGATTATTATGTGGCTAACCTCAATGCTGATAAAAAACTGCTTTCTTTAATAGAGAAAGAAAAAGTATCTCATTTTCTCCAAGTGAATAAACATCACGTATGCAAGGATGTGGAAAAACTTGTAAGTCTCTTTGAACTAAAAGATATACATGGCGATAATATGAGTTATTTCTTACTCTTTCATGATATATCTAAAATAGATATGAGTGCCATCACACAAACGAGAGAAAGGCTTATTATTTTTATTGGAAGTGTTTTTATTTTCATTCTTCTTATTTACTATTATATTTACAGTATGAAATATAAAAAATTCATTCAAAGTGTCAACTCAAGATTGGGACTTGAAGTGCATCATAAAACAAAAGAGTTGCAACATATCGCCAACCATGACAACCTCACAGGGCTTCCCAATAGATTGTTGTTTTTAGATAGACTTAAACAAAGCATCAAACATTCAAGAAGAAATCATACAGGCGTGAGTGTATTGTTTTTAGATCTTGATAGATTCAAAGAAGTCAATGATACATACGGTCATGATATCGGGGATCAACTCTTACAAAAAATAAGTAAGAAACTATCCGGAATCATTCGCGAAGAAGATACAGTGTCTCGACTTGGCGGAGATGAATTCACAATCATCCTTAATGATTTAAATGAAAATAATATTATAACTCTCACACAAAAAATAATTACCGCTATGCAAGAAAGGATAGCCATTGCAGATACAAATATATTTATAACCTTCAGTATAGGGATAAGCAACTTTCCCCAAGATGGAGACACCCCGGCAATTTTACTTCGCAATGCAGACACTGCTATGTATAAAGCAAAAGAGTTAGGAAAAAACCAGTACCAATTTTACAACCCTCAAATGACACAAATAGCCGTGCAAAGAGCCGGCATTGTACATGATTTACGTTTAGCTTTAGAAAATGATGAATTTATACCTTATTTTCAAGTGAAAATGGATGCACTGGAAAATAAAATAATCGGTGCAGAAGCACTTATACGTTGGAATCATCCAAGCAAAGGTTTATTATTTCCGGATGAATTTATAAGTATTGCTGAAGAGGCAGGTTTAATTATCTCTATAGATACAATGATGATGCAAAAAACACTTACAATTATGCAAAAATTGCATAAGGAAGGTGTTATGACCGGCACGATGTCGATTAACTTGTCTATGAAACAACTCGAAAATGAAAAATGCCTTGAAAACCTTAGCGACTTACTCAAACACTATGCAGTGGATGCTGAGAAGCTCGAACTTGAGATAACTGAAAACCAGATTATGCGTCATCCGGAATCGGCGATTGAAATTCTTAAGGGTATAAGAAACTTAGGAGTACATATTTCCATTGATGATTTTGGAACAGGCTATTCATCTTTATCTCACCTCAAACAACTGCCTATTGACAAACTCAAAATTGACAAAAGTTTTATTGATGACATACCCGATGATAAAGATGATATAGCAATAGTCAAAGCTATTATTGCACTTGCTAAAAATCTAAGTCTTGAAATTATCGCAGAAGGCGTTGAAACAAAAGAACAATTAGACTTTTTACTCTTAAACGGATGTAAGAATATTCAAGGTTATCATTACTCTAAACCATTGCCTGCTGAGGCTTATAAAGAGTTCTTACTAAGATATCAATAAAATTTAATAATAATTTGTTACAATATCTATAACTTAATCTATGGATATTTTATGAAAAAACTATTACTTTTTCTTCTTCTAGTCACAGGTGTGTTTGCTCTGCCTTCTTTTTTAATGCCTGAAGAAGCATTTATTCCACATGCAAAACTAAATGACACAATGCAAATTGAAGCAGATATACAGTTGGCTGAAGGTATTTACCTATATGCAGATAAGCTTAAAATCGAGCTTATTACGAAAAACGGGATAAGCATTAAAGAGATTCAATCTCCAAAAAGTGTTGATCATGATGGGGATATGGCTTATGTGGATTCGCCAACTTTTATCGTCAGTTTGCAAAAAGAAGCCGGTGTCGATGCGATGCAAGAGATTCAACTCAAGTTGTCCTACCAGGGTTGTTCGGAAAAAGGTTTGTGCTATGAACCTCTTTCAAAGATTTTTGACTTCAGTATTGACAGCTCTGCTCTTGAGCTAAAACAAACAAAGCTTAAGTCTTTAGACTTAGGAGATCCCACTCCGCTAAAAGCAGAACAAACGCCACAAAAAGAAAAGACTAAAGTCTCTCAAGGCATGTCTGAGACGGATGCTATCGCAGACACCATTAAAAGTGGAAATATCTTTATTATTTTACTTACATTTTTGGGCTTTGGTCTTTTACTTGCACTCACGCCTTGTGTCTTTCCTATGATTCCTATCATCTCGGGTGTTATTATCTCTCAAGGAAAAGACATCACAACAAGAAAAGCATTTATGCTCTCTGTGGTATATGTTTTAGCAATGGCTGTTGCATATACTATCGCCGGGGTTTTAGCCGGTCTTTTTGGCGCTAATCTTCAAGCAGCACTACAAACTCCCTGGGTTATTTATTCTTTTTCAGGTGTGTTTGTTGCTCTGGCTATGAGCATGTTCGGTTTTTATGAGCTTAAGCTTCCTGATTCTCTTGTTGCTAAAGTGAGTGCAAGCGGAAATAGAGGCGGATATGTCGGTGTGGCGATTATGGGCTTTTTATCTGCGCTTATTGTTGGACCTTGTGTTGCAGCTCCACTTGCTGGTGCCTTAGTGTATATAGGGCAAACAGGAGATGCAGTTCTAGGTGGTATGGCATTATTTGCTATGAGTATAGGGATGGGACTGCCTCTTATTCTTGTTGGGGTGAGTGCTGGTAGATTCATGCCTAAACCTGGAATATGGATGACAATGGTCACTGCGATTTTTGGTGTCATGATGCTGGGAGTTGCTATTTGGATGCTTGAACGTATTGTTGATGAGCAAATCATCACCCTTCTTTATGCAATTTTAGGAATTGGATTTGCAATCTATCTTGGTGCATTGGAATCTGGCGGTCATGTATTTAAGAAAACTGTTGCTGTCATTCTATTTATATACACATTGGCACTTTTTATTGGTGTCTTAGCAGGTTCTGTCAGCCTGACAAAACCTTTAGCATTCCTACAAGCAAAGACGACTACTGTTTCGAGTGCCGTTGAAAATAAACATGCAGAGTTTATCAAAATCACTTCTATCTCTGAACTTGACACTTTACTTGAAAAACATAAAGGTGAAAAAATATTACTCGACTTTTCAGCTGAGTGGTGCACCGCATGTAAAGAGCTTGAAGAAGTTACTTTCAGGGATCCTGAGGTTAAAGCTAAAATGGATGAATTTGTTCTTATTCAAGCAGATATAACCCAAAACAGTGACGAAAACAAAGCCCTTAGTAAAAAATACGGGGTCTTTGGCCCTCCGGCATTATTATTCTTCAAAGAAAGCGGTGAACTGCAATCTTCAAAAACTATCATCGGGTTTATCGCTCCGGATCCATTTCTAACACACTTAAATGGTCTTTAGGAGCTTTTAGATGAAGAAACTGCTATTTAGCCTTCTTTTTATTTTCAGTTCACTCTCAGCTCAAGTGCAATGGTTTGAGTATGATAAAGCACTTCAGATTGCAAAAGATGAAAATAAGATACTGATGGTGATGTTGGGACGTGATAGTTGCAGTGTATGTAAGTATATGAAAACTGTTGTGTTTCACGATAAAAATGTTATCAAAAAACTTGAGGCGGGATTTATCGCTGTATATTTAGAATTAGATTTTGATGACATCCCCCAAGACTTAACATATATCGGCACACCTACATTTCACTTTTTAGATAAAAATGAAAATGCCGTGTATCGTTTCGATGGGGGAAAAACCGTCCCTAGTTTTCTTAAAGCTTTAGATGAAGTGAATTAACCTATCTCAACCCTGTTTCTACCGTTTTCTTTTGCACTGTATAAAGCTTCATCAGCTCTGTGAATAACATCTCTTAATAATTTCTCACCCCTTAATTCTGCCACACCGATACTAACAGTGACTTCTATACTTAATTTTTCACATGCAAATGGATTAAGTTCAATAGATTCTCTCATTTTTTCTGCCAAATTTCTAGCACCCTCTTCATCTGTGTCCGGAAGCATTACGATAAACTCTTCACCGCCATAGCGGGCGAAGACATCACTGTCTCTTATCTCCCTAGATACATTTGAGACCAAATATTTTAAAATATCATCTCCAACCAAATGACCATAGACATCATTCACTTTTTTAAAAAAATCTATATCTAAAAGTAAAATAGAAAAGGTTTTTTTATTTCGTAAAGTAAGCTTTAAAATCTTCTCAGATATTTCAAAAAATGCACGTCTGTTAAGAATTTCAGTTAAGGGGTCTGTCAAGGCTAATTTTTCCAACTGTGCATAGTCTTCATCCAGCTTTTCTTTCATCATAAAAAATGCTTGAATCATCAAGCCTATCTCATCATCATTGGATTCAAATTTCTTCACACTATCGTCTCCATTTTGATACGCAATGATAATCTCATTCATTTTATATATTGGTTGCAGCACCTTTTTATTGACTTGATTATATGTGACAATAAAAGACAATAAAGCTATTAACATAAGGTAACCACCAAGTAAACCCCATCTATCAAAGTAAATAAGTTTCAGCTAAAGCTTA
>JACNLH010000047.1:5446-6665 GCA_014381585.1 Candidatus Sulfurimonas ponti | reverse complement strand
ATTTATTTTATCTATGTGAAACATATCTACAAAAAGTAAGAAGGGCATCAATGCAAATGGAAAAATGATTAACAAATGCCAATAGTTAAATACAATTGGTGAAAGAACAGCGCTGATAAATACACCAATAAGAGCGCTTAAAACATAAGTGCTTAACCATTTTTTATTATCAATACTTAGAGAAAGTCTAGTAAACACAGTTCCTTTAATTTGCGTATAAAAATACCTATTTGCCTTAAAGGAAATCCATAAAGTAACTGCACCAAAACCAAAAAGAATCGCTTGATAGGTGTATTTTAAAATTTGTTGTAGAAGTGTTGAAGTTGTAAGCCAGTCAAAATCTGCACCAGTTATAAGTTTATTTGAGAAGATAAATGATCCATAACGTAACCAGTAAAGAAATGATTTTAAAACAGGATAGACATGAACTCCGCCCCATCCGATATACCTTTCACCATCTTTGTTTCCTTCATTGCTTCTAATCGCTTCGTTTTGCATAAACTCTTGAAGATATGGAATCAGTGAAATGACAATGACTGCAAAGCCAAAAACAACACCGTACCAATTCACCTTCACCGTATTTTTATAAAGCAGTACGGCACTCATAATAGCAAGTATTATCCACGAATAGTGAAGTTGCATCGCCATGCCGATGGAGAGAACATGTAAAAAAGAGTAGATGAATGAATTTTCCTCTTTGAGTTTGAAGGCAGTCCATAGGTGAAGTGCGGAGAAAAAGAATAAATAAGATGGGTTGTAAAGTATATTTTCAAACAAAAACCAAGGGTTTAGCCAGTAGATTACTAAAAACACAAGTCTGATTTGAGAATTGAAAATATTTTTAATTACATTATCTAGTAGGAAAAAAGAAGCCCCGTGAAGAAAAATCAAAAAGCCCATCGGAGCCCAAGGTGAATCAACTATGAAAAGGGGAAGTCCAACTACAAAGGCTAAAAGTGAACCAGGAACATTTCCAACAACGCTAGCTGCATTTCCATAACTTGACCACTCCCCTGTATAAAAGCCATGGTAGCCTTTATCTAGCATTTGAGTGATATCACCATCGACTATTTGGTGCGTGGCATACCAGTAAGATAAAAAAAGACCTAAAGAAAAAAGAGAAAAGTAGATAAGCTTGAAGTTGTTTGTTAAATAGTTATTTTCCTGCATAGTTTTGCGTATCCTCTGTCTCTTTAAAAGTCCAAATCTTATGAATTAT
>JACNLH010000047.1:3109-5010 GCA_014381585.1 Candidatus Sulfurimonas ponti | reverse complement strand
ATTCTTCCTATATATTCGCCCAGAATTCCTATTCCCATAAGTTGCACACCGCCTAAAAACAGCACGGTAGTAAGCAAAGATGCATAACCAGGCGAATCTATCCCAAATATAAGTGTTTTAACGATAATAATAGAACCATAAACAAAGGCTAAACCAGCAATGATGACACCTAAATAAAGCCATATTCTTAAAGGAACTGTACTAAAACTAGTAATACCATCCAGTGCAAAGTTCCAAAGTTTCCAACCGTTAAAACTGCTTTCACCGGCGACTCGGCTTTCTCTTTTATACTCAACCGTAGCTGTTTTAAAACCGACCCATGCAAATATCCCTTTCATAAATCTTTGACTCTCGGGAAGCTTTTTAATCTCTTCAACAACACGTCGTGACATTAACCTGTAATCGCCAACATTATTTGGAATACTTATATCAGATATTTTATTATGAAACTTATAAAAGGCTTCTGCTGAGAACTTTTTCGCATAAGTGTCTGTTGTTCTATCTGCACGTTTAGCAAGGACTACATCAAATCCCTCTTCATATTTTTTTATAAACTCTAAAATAAGTTCAGGAGGGTCTTGCAAATCAACATCTATGGGGACAACAGTCTCGCCCATACTTGCATCAAGGCCGGCTGTCAATGCCACTTCTTTTCCGAAGTTTCTTGAGAGTTTAAGGATTCTGATATTTTCATAGTTCTTTTGAGATTCAAGGAGAACATTGAGCGTGTCGTCTTTAGAACCATCATCAATGAAGATTATTTCATAGGTTTTTTGACTTTTTTTGAGGATGGGAATCATGCTTTGTAAAAAGTGCTCAATTACCGCTTCTTCATTATAACAAGGGCAAACAATAGAAATAAATGGTGAAGTAGAAGATATATCGTTTTTCATTTGAATCCTAAAAATAAGATTTATTTTATCATAATAAATACTTTAAATCATAAATAATAGTGTAAAATGTCAGCATAAGCCAAGGAGAGACACTTTGAAACCAATCCTAAAACGTTATTGGCCCTATATTAAAGAGTACAAACTTCAATACTTTTTTGTGCTTATGGGCATGATCTTTACAGTCGCAGCAACGCTTGCAACTGCACATATAATGCAACCTCTAATGGATGATATGTTTATAGATAAAAAAGCAGAGATGTTGTATCTTATTCCCTTATCTCTCATAGCCATCTATGTCATAAAAGCAATAGGGCGTTATGTCCAATCTATCTATATGAACTATATCGGACTGCATATAGTTTCTCGTTTTAGAGAGATGTTATTAAATAAAATCATTAATTTAGATATGAGCTTTCTTTATAGCAACCGTAGTGGTGAACTTATATCAAGAGTCACAAATGATATAACAAGAATCCAATATTTCGTCTCAAATATGCTTCCAGAACTCTTTCGTGAAATATTAACTGTTGTCGGTCTTGTAGGCTATATAATCTATTTAAACGCCAACTTGGCATTTTATTCATTAGTGGTGCTTCCTTTGGTAATTTACCCATTAATCTATATCGCAGAAAAATTAAAAAAATACTCCCATCGCTCGCAAAGCAAAAATGCAGATGTTGTCACAAGACTTACTGAAGTTTTTAACAACTCTGAAATCATAAAAGCCAATGCAACTGAAAAGTATGAGATGGAGCGTTTCTCAGTGCAAAACTGGCAGTTTTTTAAGATAAATATGAAAGCTGTATATGTTGGCGAAATTGTTTCACCGCTTTTAGAGATTATCGGTGCAACAGGACTTGCGATTGTTATTTTTATCGGTGCAAAAGAAGTGTATGATGGAAATATGAGTGTTGGAGAGTTCACCGCTTTTTTAACAGCAGTTGGATTGGTTTTTCAGCCCATAAGACGAATCGGTTCCATATACTCTAAAATCCAAGATGCAATAGC
>JACNLH010000047.1:0-2555 GCA_014381585.1 Candidatus Sulfurimonas ponti | reverse complement strand
GGGCAAAGACAGCGTGTGGCAATTGCGAGAGCGATTTATAAACATTCGTCCCTTGTGCTTTTTGACGAGGCAACATCTGCACTTGATAATGAAAGTGAAAAAAGAATACAGCAAGCAATGAGTGAATATACAAAAGACAAAATGACTATAACTATTGCGCATAGATTAAGTACGATTGAGAGTGCTGACAAAATTCTTGTTATGCAACAAGGTCGTATTGTGGCAAGCGGAACACATAGAGAGCTTCTAGACTCTTCAGATGTTTATAAAAGATTGGCTGGGGAACTTGTTTAAATTAAAAATATGTGAGAATGCTAAATGAATGTTAAAGCGATAGATGTATATCTTCAAAAATTAAAAAAAGGTATCTCACAGACGAAGATAGATGATGCAGATATAGCAGACTACCTAGAAGATATCAAACGGGATGATGAAGATAAATTCTATGCGTTTTTAAAACATTTGCCTATAGATATGAGAGCTCAGACTTTTATGGAGCTTCCCACCACTTTTCAAATAGATCTTATTTTAAAGTATGAAGCGCAAGGTTTGGCAGAAATAATCGAAGCTCTTGAGAGTGATGATGCCACCGATCTTTTTATAGCCATCTCTAAAACAGACAAAACAAAAGAAGAAGAAGTCTTTTCTCTTTTAAGTGATGAAACTCAAGAGACTATAGAACAATTAATGAGCTATGAGAGCAACGAAGCGGGTTCTCTTATGCAGACAGAAATCTTGAAAGTTTCGAGTTCTAAAACCATCTCTTATGCGATAGAGAAATTAGCGAAGTTGAAAAAAGAGGGGATTGGAACAGTTCAAAGTGTTTTTGTTGTTAATGAAGTGGGAAAATTTATAACAGCTATCTCTATGGATGACCTTATTTTAGAAAAACCCGGCCAAATTTTCTTAGAGATAGTGGATAAATTTTCAAACACCTACAGCATAGCCTCTCATGAGAGCATAGACAATGTGGTGAATATGATAGAAAAGTATGATTTAACCACCTTGGCAGTTGTAGATAGAAAAGGGCATCTCATAGGTAGAATCACTCATGATGATGTGGTGGATATTATGCAATCACAGGCCACTAAACAGATATATAATTTAAATAAAATTGATGCGGATGAAGAGATTCAGGAAAAATTCTCAAAAACAAGTAAAACGAGAGCGACCTGGCTCACCATAAATCTTGTGAATGCGATTTTGGCTTCTTTAGTCATAGGGATATTTGAGACAACTCTTAAAGAGGTGGTGGCGCTTGCTGTGCTTATGCCAATAGTTGCAAATATGGCGGGAACAGCTTCTGTTCAAACCATGACAGTCGTTGTAAGGCAGATGGCATTGGGAGAGATTAGCTTTAATGATATACGGCCTATATTTATTAAAGAAGTGAATATAGCTGCTTTAAATGGAATTTTATTCGGGCTTTTAAGTGCGGGTGCAGCTCAGGTGTGGTTTGAAAATCAGCTTATCTCTTTAGCGATAGGGCTTTCTATGTTTATCAGCTTTATCTCAGCAGGGGTTTTAGGGGCTTTGGTTCCGATGGGATTGAAAAAATTAAATCTTGATCCGGCTGTGGCTAGCTCAGTGGTGGTGATTACAGCAGTTGATATTATAGGCTTTTTCAGTTTTTTATGGTTTGCGGAATTAATAATTTTATAAGTGGAAATAATTTCAATAATCTTTGTTGTATAATTCCGCAAAAAAATTTATAAGAAAGTTATTTTAGATGCTGAATTATTTAATAAAAAAATGTAAAAATTATTTTTGCACCCCAGGTGAAGTAAGGCTGATAGTCTATGGAGATATACATGGGTGTTTAAATGAGCTTAAAAATTTACGGGAAAAAATAAAGCCTGGCAATAATGACATAGAAGTATGTGTGGGCGATATCATCACAAAAGGTTATGACTCTATAGGTGTGTTAGAGTACCTGATGGAGAATAATATTAAATCTGTTTTAGGAAACCATGAAGATAAAATATTGAGATATTTAGAACATGAAAAGTCTAAAAAAAAGAATCCTATGACACTGGATGAAGATGAAAAGAGAATCGTTAAGAATTTAAAAAAACGACATTTAAACTACTTAAAATCTCTTCCTGTGTTTTTTAGACATGGCGATATAACGATAGTTCATGGCGGTTTGGAAAACCGTGTAAAACTTGATAATCTTTCAAAACATGAGATACAAAAGGTATTGCGCTTAAGATATGTGGATGACAATGGCGACTTTTTAGCAAAAGGCAAAGAAAAAAAGAACTATTCATTTTGGGCTGATGTATATGATGGCAATGAAGGGTTTATCGTTCATGGTCATAGATGGAATAAAACTGTGACTATCCATCCTCAAGCGATAGGGATAGACACAGGTTGCGTTTATGGTAATTATCTTACCGCCATAGTTATGAAAAATAAACACGACTACTGCATAATCCAGCAAAACGGATATAAAAAATAGTTTAACCCCCAAAGCCGATTTATTTTGCCCATATCATTTTCCCAAACTGGACCATTCGGGTCACCTTAATCTGAGTCCAAACCGCCATTAATCG
>JACNLH010000116.1:31041-32999 GCA_014381585.1 Candidatus Sulfurimonas ponti | reverse complement strand
ACATTATTCCAGCCTCTCAAAGATGCTTCTGTAAGCTCCATCTCCTGATTTGCACCTTTGACTATACGGATTTTTATAGGAGCACCGCCACTCTGAACTCTCTTTTTAGCCCACTCGCTCAAATCTTTGATGTATATAATGGCATCTGGCAAATAGTTTTGAATCACAATACCTGCATGAAAATCTTTAAATTCTTCTTGTTCTAAAACATTTTTAAAAGAATCTATCGTGATTTCAATATCTCTATACTCTTCCATATCAAGATTTACGAATTTATACTTCTCTTCAGAGTCTTTATCTTTATAGGTGTTTTTCATAGCCCCGCGATACACTTTTTCCAACTGTGCAGAAATTTTTTCTATATTGTTATCATGTGCATGTGGAATTATTTGAGAAAAAAGGTTTGATATTTTTATAGAAAGGTAATCGACATCCGGATTTTCTAGGAGTTTTATATATTTAGCGACTCTCGCCCCGGCTTCTTCTTCACTCAGAACTATTTCACCGATGACATTGATATTCACACGCGTTCCCTCATCACGTCTGGCTTTCATATGTTTAGCCAAGACCGGGTCTTCACCTTTAATTACTATACTGCTAATGTCGTTTCTAAGATATTTAATAAAAAGAGGAATAGATATAGAACTTACATAAATGCCCACATCACGAAACAACCAGATAAGAATCTGTTCAAACTGAGAAAAAAAATCTGTACTTTTATATTTGGCAAAGATATGTTCTAACTGGTCTGCAACTCTATCTCCATCTTTAGAACGAAAACTTTGGTCAAGCAACTCAATAAGAAATATCTTATTGATAGGATTTTTCAGCATTTTCAACATCATGTTGTGAAAATCCTGCTCCTTACCCTTTCTTGAAACCTGTATCTTTTTTTGCCACTCATAAGCGACGCTCTTCACCTCTTGAACTGTTTTTTCTTGGATGTTCATATACTTCCTTTGTATTAAAAACCGTCATTTAAGCCTTTAATCCAATATACAGTATTAGATATAATATGTCAAACTTGCATATTTTGAAAAGTCTTTATTTCAACTTTCCAAACACCTTGTATTTTTCCCAGTATATGTTCACGGCTTCTTGGAGTTGTGATTCAGTGAGCTTTGTTGCTTTTTTAACACCGAAACGGCTGATAAATGAATCTGACATCACTGTCGTCTCTTTCACCGGAACCTTCAAGTAGTTGATGATTGCATTTTTCGTATCAGTTTCACCGCTGTAAATAAGCAGGTATTTATAAAAATATTTGTCGATGCTCACAGGAAGCCGTTTATGGCATGCCACACAATTTGATTCATATATATTGGCATGAAGAGAACTTATTAAAAAAAACAGACTCAAAAAAACACTTTTCACCATGAAACACTCACTTTAGTACCCACTTTTTCTTCGGACTCTATCTCTATGTGAAGATTATACTCTTTTGCAATACTCGCGACAATATTAAGCCCTATTCCAAAACCTCCACTGCTCTTGTTAAACCTGGTGTAACGTTCCAGCATCTGAGAGATATCTTCTTTGGCTATTCCGATTCCTGTGTCTGAGACAGTTATTTTTTTATCTTCGACTATTATAATTATAGAGCCGTTTATTTTATTATACTTCACCGCATTGGAGATAAGGTTGTCTAAAAGCTTTGAGATTTTACCTTTATCTATAAATAAACTTGTGTTTTTTATAAGCTCCATTTTCAACAAGACTTTTTTTGCACTTGCGAGGGATTTAAAATACTCTATTCTCTCAAGCACTAAATGCTCTATATCCACCTCTTCATCATTTGAGATAATCTTATTTCCAAGTGTGAGATAGGTCAAATCCTGGTAAATATTTGAAATGGTTTTTGCACCTATATCTATACGGTTTATCTTTTTTAGAAGTTTTTCATCAAGCATATCTCTGTCTATCATCTCTATGTTTGTCACTATAGTGCTCACCGGTGT
>JACNLH010000116.1:13401-30743 GCA_014381585.1 Candidatus Sulfurimonas ponti | reverse complement strand
TTTATCATGCAGGTATAAAATCTTATCGAGTTTGATTTTGGTGTCAGAGGTGGCAAAAATAAGCTTTTTTTCATTATCAAAAATTGCAGAATCAAAGGCATCATACCTTGGATAGATTTGTGTTTTATCAAAGTTTATATGCAGTTGTTTTAAGTCATAAAGAAATTTTTTGGAATACTCTTGAAGTGTGGATTTTTTTTCTTGAAGCATCAAATCTTTTTGAAGCTCATAATAAATGAACGAAAAAACTGAAATGATTATGACTGTGAGTAAAATATAAAGAACAGAAAACCTAAAAAGAGTGCGTTTCTCGCTACTTAGAAAATCTGTATCCAAGCTTTTTGATGCTGACAATCTTGTCCTTTCCTATAATCTTTCTAATATTTTTAATATACGTTCTCAAAGCATTTTCACTCGGTGTCTCTTCATAACTCCACAGTGTTTCATAAATCACTTCATGAATAACCGTTTCATTCTGATGTTGTAAAAAAAGTTTGAGCAGTGTGGCTTCTTTAGAGTTGAGTTGCACCTTCTCCCCCCTTACAAAAAGCAGGTTGGAATCCGTGTCATACTCTATATCTTCAGCTATCTCAATCCTCGGTGAAGTTTCATGGAAAAAACCGCGCTTGAGAATAGTCTCTATGCGGAATAAAAGCTCTTTAAGCACAAAAGGCTTACGGATATAATCATCACATCCGCTGTTGTAACCAGTCTCCAATGAGTCAATCGAGTTGAGTGAAGTGATATATATAGCAGGAGTTTTCACACCCTCTTCACGCTTTTGTTTTAAAAGTTCAAAACCATTTAAAAGGGGCACATTCACATCAAGTAAAAACAAATCAAACACTGACTCATATATAATCTCAGATGCCTGTTCACCATCGTATGCAGGGATAACTTCGTAACCTTGTTCTTCTAAGAACTCAACAACCGTCTCACTTAATGTCAAGTCATCTTCAAGTAAAAGTATTTTTGCTTTCATACTGATTATTTGTTTTTTTCTAAATTTTTTTGATATGCTTTTTTCTCTTTTTCACTCATAGACTTCACCCTTGATTCAAGTTCTTGAGTGAATTTTTTGAGTTCACCTTTTTTGACATACCCCATAATGGAAATAAGCTCTTGCGTGCTCATCTCAGAAAAATTTTCAGACGCTTCAAGAGAGAAAGAAAAAATGAATATAAGCAAAAATGCAAGTAGTGTTTTTTTCATATTATCTCGTTTATTTTTTTGATTTTATGCATTATACAATAAAAAAGTGTAAGGATTGTGGAAGGAAAAATTCAGAAAGATCAAAACAAAAAGAAACTCCGACACAAGTGCGTCGGAGCTTATTGATCTATATGTAAAGCGGATAGACGCAAGGATCATCCCCCTCTATCATTTAGCATAATATTCAATCTCACCATATGTGAGAATCTCTTGTTTTGATCGACCTTTGGGCACCTAACATTCTTCATATCATGTCCTTTACCGAGACTTAGTCTTGGCATATGTTTCAAAGCGCTTGTCTCATCCAGCACTTGTCAGTTTTAAACAACGAGAATTGTGTGTTCCGTCAGTATTCTAGCAAGAAGTGTTCTCTTTTTGTGATTTTTTGCAAATTTGTTTTCCTTATATGACTTAAAATGTTTCTATCTAACACATCTCTTTATCTCTTATCCTTTTATGAAGAACAACTCAACTTAATATTTTTAGCTCTTTGCGGGGTGGGTTTGCATAAATGTTCTAAGTCTTCATGCTCTTCACATGGAGAAAGTGCAACTTTGAGTAAATCATTCACCATAGAAAAGTCATCTGCTTTAGCCAAATCTATCGCTTCTTGGAGGATATGATTTTTGAGTATGTATTTTGGATTGACTGCCAACATCTTTTGATGTCTCTCTTCTTGAGAGAGAGTCTCTTTTTTTAATCTTGAATCATAATCATCCAACCATGATTCAAGCGGTTTTCTATATACTGCTATGTCTAAAATAGAGCTTTTATCTCCATCATAACGGGAAAGTTTTCTAAAAAAAAGGTTGAAATCTATGCTCGAATTTTCTAAACGGCCAAGCATAGAATCGATTAAATGTCTATCTTTTTCATCAACCTCATAAAGACCTAATCTTTTAGTCATTCTACGAAAGTATTCATTATCATAAGCCGTATAATAGACCTCATCGAGCACCTCTACAGCTGCTTCATGATTCATTATCGGCGACATTGCCACAGCTAATCTCTCAAGATTCCAATACCCTATGCCTTTTTGACTTGTAAAACTGTATCTTCCATCTGTATCTGTATGGTTGCATACGTAGTATGCTTTATAATCATCCAAAAATGCAAAAGGGCCATAGTCTATCGTTCGCCCGTCTATAGACATATTATCTGTGTTCATCACACCATGATTAAATCCCACACTTAACCATCCCGCAATTGTTTCAGCGGTGTTTTTTACAATCTCTGCATACATTTTCAGGTAGCAGTTTTCTTCGTCCGTCAAATGAGGAAAAGACTCTGCTATAACATAATCAGCCAACTCCTGAAGCATCTTCAGCTCACGGCTTGCATTGAAAAACTCAAAGCTTCCAAAACGCACCCATGTAGGTGAAAGACGCAAAACTATCGCCCCTTTTTCCCATTGCTCACGGGCCACATCTGTGTCACTTCCTATAAGCGCTAAAGCACGAGTGGTTTTGATGCCTAAGCCATGCATAGCTTCACTCATCAGATACTCACGGATGCTCGAACGTAAAACAGCGCGTCCATCTCCCTGACGAGAATAAAGTGTGAGTCCAGAACCTTTAAGCTGAAGGTTTTGTCCATTGACTTCACCTAGGTTGATTGCGCGTCCATCTCCAAGACGGGGGACAAAGTAGCCAAACTGATGTCCGGCGTAGCACATGGCGAAGGTGTCAGAACCCTCAAGCTTATCTGTGCCATTTAGAATATTCACCAGTTTTTCATCCTCCCAAAGACTCTCATCAATGCCCAGAAGCATTCCTGCATCAGGACTTACAGAGATAAGAAATGGATTATCAAGCGGTGTCGGATCCACCTTGTCAAAAGATAAAGGCTCCAATTTTAAATACGGTGAAGTTAGTTGTAATTGTGAGAATTTCATATTTAGGTTTTAGCAAACTCTTTTATAAAAACCGCCCATGCTTGCAAGCTATATTTTTTTTTAGAGAAAAATTTAAGTCAGAGGGAAAGCTTCTTTTAAAAAACAACCTACGCCGTAAGGCTTTTTGGAGTAAAAGATTTTTGAATGCTTCACAATCAAAGCATGGCACTCTTGATAAGTGATAAGAAGCTCTTTTTTATCCTGTATAGACTCCGCCAAAGCATCTTGCATCAGTTTTTTCATATCTTTATATTTTGCTTTTTCAGTGATAAGTCCAAGCTCCAAGAGAAGCCTTTTTGTATATGCATCCACTTTAAATTCTGCTATGTTATATCCATATAAAAGCATCGAATCCGCTGTTTCTTCACCGATACCTAGAACATTTAAAAGCTCTTCTCTTCCTGGAACACTTCCTCCAAGTTCTTCAAAGAAATCAATGAATCCCAGTATGTACCTTGCTTTTTGATTATGATAACCTGAGGGTTTTATGGCAAGTTTAAATGTGTCTATATCCAAGCTTTTTATTCCATCGATACTCAAAGCATCTAAACCTTTTAAATTTTCCAAGGATTTCACCACAGAGGAGAAACTTGTGTTTTGCGTCAAAATAGAACCTAAACACACTTCAAAGACTTCACCCTCATCCCGTGGAAAAGAGTAGTCAGATATATGATAAAAATCTTCATACTTCATAAAAGGCCACCAACCCTGAGGACCGTAAGTTTCGTAAAGCAATGTATATATTTTTTCTATTGTATTCACTTAATATCACTTATAGGTGTTTTAAAAGCATTTTTCCAATATCATCTTCATGATAGGGTTTAGCTAAATAATCATCCATCCCCGCTTTAAGAAATTTTTCTCTATCCTCTTCAAAAGCATTCGCAGTGACAGCGACAATGGGAGTTCTTTTAAGTTTTTGCTTTTCCTCTTTTTCTCTAATCTTTACAGTGGCTTCAAGACCGCTCATATGAGGCATATTTTCATCCATAAAAATTAAGTCATACTCTGTCTTGTTAAACATACCCAAGGCTTCTGAACCATCATTTGCTATTTCATATCTTATTGAATACGCATCAAGAATCATAGCGAGTAATAACTGATTGGTTTTGTTATCTTCAACTATCAACACCTTCGCATCAGTTTTGAGAGTGCCTGGATCATCTTTAACTTCAACAAGTTCTTCAGCCTTATCTTCGTTTTGACAAACAATGTAAGGGATAAGTATATAAAATTCACTCCCTTTATTTACTTCACTTTCAAGGAGTATATCACCGCCCATAAGCTTTGAGAGTTTTTCACTGATACTTAAACCAAGCCCCGTCCCGCCAAAAGAGCGCGTGGTGGAGCTGTCTTCTTGCTCAAAAGAATGAAATATTTTTTCAAAATTTTCTTTTGCTATCCCCATGCCGGTGTCTCGGACAAGTATCTCCAGCATCTTGTTTTTTTCTGCCACCTCTATGCTCACCTCACCCTCTTTTGGAGTGAACTTCACCGCATTGCTTAGTATGTTTATAAGGATTTGCTTCAGCCTCACATCATCAAACATCAAACAAGTGCTGACTTCATCTGAGATATTCACCTTAAGGGCGATGTTTTTTTCTTCACACAACTGCAGAAACAAAGATTGTGTATCATCTATTAAAGTGAAAATATTTGACTTTTGAATATCTAGTTCCATTTTTTCGCTTTCTATCTTAGAGATGTCTAATACGTCATTTATTATTCTCAAGAGGTTTTTACCGGAATTTTCCACTATTGCGAGAATTTTTTTACGTTGCACATCCTTTTCACTCTTTTTCAGTTGCTCTGCAAAACCTAAAATTGCATTCATAGGTGTTCGGATCTCATGAGACATATTTGCCAAAAAAGCAGACTTTGCTTTTGTAGCCCGCTGCGCTGTCTCTATGGACTTTTCCAACTCTTTTGTCTGCAGATTCACAAGATATTTCAGTCTTCTATTGTTAAAAAATAAAAATAGTGTCAACAAAAGCAGAAGCACACCTATAGCGATGATTTCATACACATACTTAAAAAATATGTTTTCCTTGAGATCCGGTTTATACACAATACTCTCGACCGCTTCACTCAGTTTTTTTGCACTGATATTTTTACCTTGGTAAAGTTTTCCAAGCACTTTAAAACGTTCTGTTCTCACATCTCCAAGCGGTATATAGTTCGAAGCAATCAAACTTCTTGTCACCCTTGCCTCATATACAAGTTGATTATAGTTTAAACCCCGCGTATTGTACTTATCTAAAATAATTTGAATCGCTTCATCTTGGTGCTCAAGAGCATATTTCCATCCTCTTAGAGTTGCTTCTTTAAACTTTTTCACTCTCAAAGGATGCTCATCAATCTCTCTTTGTGTGGTGAAGATTAAATCCCCATAAAAATCAATCCCGTAATTTTTCGGGTCTATTATATTCACCTCTATATCATACTTCTCTTTCAACCAATAAGGTTCGATGCTGATATACGCTTCTGAAATATCAACAGTGCCATTTACAAAATCCATATGTGTGTAATCCATAGGTTCTTTAATATATTCACTATCATCAATATTTGCAAATGCAAGCAAACTGCTTATGATACTGTCATCTAAGCCCTCTTGAAAGGATATCTTTTTCCCTTTCATTTCATATGGGCTTACAATCCCGCTTCCTTTTTTAGACATGAGCACCATCGCATTATGCTGAAAAACAGTGGCTATAACTTTAAGGTCATGCCCTTGCGCCCTATATCTAAGAATCACAGAATCTGCTATCCCATACTCAGATTCACCTTGTGCGACTTGTAAAATATTATTTTTTTTTGGATCTCTTTCTTTTATCTCTACATTAAGACCTAAGTCCTCATAAAAACCTTTTTCTTTGGCTACAAAAACACCTGCAAACTGGTACTGATAAAACCATTTTAATTGAATACTGATATTTTCTAATTTTTTATCTGCAGCCTGAAGATTGGATGCCAGAGCAACGTAAATAAAGAGTGCTGACACTGCTTTTAATATCTTCACCAATCTATCCTTCATCCCGTTAATATTTGTGTGAATAATTATCTCACATAGTATCTTCACGACTTCTTAAGAAACATAAATCAACATATTATTTATAGTTATTCTAATATACAACTTTATCTTATCAAGGAGATTTATTTTAGAGAAGTTTTTAAGAAATAAATCATTATTATTAGCCATGAATAAATCACTTCAAACAGTTTTGCTATACCACGAAACAACAAAACACTCCCAACAAAGATATGCACGCTCACTTGGATATATGGACTGGGCCACACAACCTGAGCCTTTTAGAAACTATAATGGATGTGAAACCATACAACTCCCCTTGGCGATAGAGAACACAACACCGCCTTATCATCTGCTCGACACTGACTTACCCTCAGCACCGCTTCTTAAAGAGTCACTTTCTCAGCTTTTACAATTTTCTATGGCAATAGCGGCTTGGAAAGAATCAGGGGGAAATTCTTGGGCTGTGAGATGCAATGCATCAAGCGGAAATCTTCACCCGACTGAAAGCTATCTTGTTTTGCCCCCTGTTTTACAAGAACAAAATGGACAAACAAGCATCATGCACTATACTCCAAAAAATCATGGACTTGAAGTTCTAGTGAGCTTAGAGACATCTTTTTGGGACACCCTGCCAAAAGGGAGCTTTTTACTCGGACTCTCAGGTGTCACCTGGCGCGAAGCTTGGAAATACGGCGAAAGAGCTTTTAGATACACAAACCTGGATGCCGGACATGCTTGGCAATCCATAGTGCTTTCTTCGCAAATGCTGGGCTGGAAAACCACAAGACTCGATAGTGTAAGTGATGCTGATTTAGACACGCTCTTTGGTCTGCAACAAAAAAACCGTTTTTTTGAAAAAGAACATGCAGATATGATTTTTGTTATTTCACCTGAATCAGTTGAGCCATCTTTGAGCATTGAGAACTTACTTGAGGACACTCCTTTACAATTTGAAGGCATAGCAAACCAACTCAGCCCATCCATGCAAGCATGGGATATCATCACTGAAGTTGAAAATGCAACAAGCACGGTGCAAATAGCTCAAATATCTGTACCGGTACAAGATATAGACAGGCTGCCTTCACAAGAATCAAAAACTGTGGTTCTCCAAAGAAGAAGTGTGCACATTATGCAAAAAGAGCTTTCTCTAATAACACAAGATCAATTTCACACTATCTTAAACAGTGTGAACACTTCACTTGATTCAAAAGAAAACTCCGCCCATTTATGCCTTATGCTGAATAGAGTGCAAAACTACGAGCAAGGTTTGTATATTTTAATAAGAAATGAAAGAGATTTACACGATTTAAAAGAACAGATGCATACAGATTTCTTATGGCAGACAACTCCATTGAAGAACCTTTATCTTTTAGAAGAAAGAGACCTTACAATGGCTTCAAAAGCTATAAGCTGCAACCAAGACATAGCAGCAGACGGAGCATTTTCTTTAGGTATGTTATGCAACTTTTCTCAAGAGCTCCAAGAACATGGCGCACACCGCTACAAAGAGCTATACTGGGAATGTGGAGCTATTGGACAGCAGTTGTATTTAGAAGCGACCTCTTTAGGTCTCTCCGGCACAGGAATAGGATGCTTCTTGGATGACATGATGCACGGACTTCTTGGAATCAAAGACAATCGTTATCAGATTCTTTACCATTTCACAGTCGGACGTGGAAATGTGGATAGCAGAATTATGACAAAACCCGCTTACATAAGGAAAGATTAATGAAAATTCTTTTTATCATATCGCTGTTTCTTATCTCTATTTTTGCCCAAGATGCTGTTAAATATCAAAAAGGCAAAATTGATATGCATGGTGGCAAGTTTGATAACTATAATAGTATTGGTGGATATAAGGATGGGAATTTTCGTTATCAAAGTATGAATTTATCTAAGCTTTTAGATAACAACACCTCCACTAAAGCCCTAGAAAAGAAACTCCCTTCGAAATAATATTGAAAAAAAGATTATTTATTATAGGGGGTTTGTTTTCTTTTTTACTTTTTAATAGCTGTTCTGATAATCATATAAGCCTCATCCACAGTAAAACATTAGCAAAAGAAGAAATTACATGTATGAAGCTCAGTATATTTCCTCCAAAAGAGTCTATTGGGAAAAAACTTCTCTCCCTTTATCCCTTTGATAAAAACTGCACACAAGAACTTTTTGTCTCCTATAAAGATTCTATAGTATGCAACTCGAACCAAAACATACAAAACAAAGCCTTAGGAATGGCAAAGAGTTATTTACGCTTAGAGTTTAAAAAAGGAGATATTTTAATTTATAGTTATTATATTGATTTGGCTGATACTATTACGGATGAGGATATCGAAAATGGATTTAATGTGATGAAAAACACTTTGCCCTTAAGAGCAAAGTAAAAGAAGATTTATTTTATTTTTTCTATTATAGAATCAACCGAGAAACCGAATTTCTCAAAAAGCTGACCTGCCGGTGCTGATGCACCGAAACTGTCCATCGCAATTACAGTGTCTGCAAGTCTATACCACTCTAAACCGCGGGCAGCTTCAATAGCTACAGTTTTCGTTCCCTTTTTAACAATACAAGAGATATAAGAGGCATCTTGTTCGATAAAAAGATCGTAACATGGAATTGAAGCCACATTGACAGCCACACCTTTGGCATTGAGTGTCTCTTTAATTTTCAATGCTAATTCAACTTCACTTCCCGATGCCATAAGTGTTATCGTAGCTTTTTTATCCTCTGAAACTAAATATCCACCTTTATGTATATCTCCACATGCAGGTTCAGGCAATACTGCAAGGTTTTGACGTGAACATACAAATGCAGACGGTGAAGACTTCATCTCTAATGCTGTTTTCCAAGCTTCAACATTTTCCGCTCCATCTGCCGGACGCCAAACATAAAAGTTTGGAAGTGCACGGAATTGTGAAAGATGCTCGATTGGTTGGTGTGTTGGACCATCTTCACCAACACCGATAGAATCATGTGTCCAGATAAAGAACTGCTGGATTCCTGTAAGTGCTGCGATACGAGCTGCAGGTTTTAGGTAATCTGAAAAAACAAAAAATGTAGCTGAGAAAGGCATCAAAGGACCATAAAGAGCCATTGCGTTTACAATAGAACTCATCGCATGTTCACGAATACCGAAGTAGATATTTCTACCCTTTGGAAACACACCCATGTCATTGAGGTTTGTTTTATTTGAAGGAGACAAATCTGCTGAACCACCTAAGAAAGATGGAATCCCTCTTGCGATTGCGTTCATGATTTTCCCATTTGTAGAACGGGTAGCATCTGCTTTTTCAAAAGTGGGGTACTGGATTCTTGAAAAGTCAGGATTTTGCAAAGCAGTAAGAGCTTCATTTTGCTCCATTAATGGAAGAGTTTTTTGTCTGTGAATCCATTCACGTTCAAGTAAATCACCTTCTTCTATCGCACATCTGAATCTCACTAAAACATCTTCATCCACATGAAATTTCTTCTCAGGATCAAATCCGGCATCTGTTTTTGCTTGCGCAATAACATCTTCACCAAGCGGTGCACCGTGAGAGTGGTGTGAACCTTCTAATTTTCCAGCACCTTTTGCGATGATGGTGTTTGCGATGATGATAGTCGGTTTTGTATTTGATTTTGCAGTTGTGAGTGCCACATCAATCGCATCAAAATCATGACCGTCGCATTCTAAAACATCCCACCCTTGAGACTCAAATCTAGCATGGATATTCTCAGAGATGCTTAAATCAGTCGAACCCTCGATTGTGATACGGTTGGAATCGTAAATAAGAATAAGGTTATCAAGCTTATTATGCCCGGCAATTGAACAGGCTTCATAAGAGACACCCTCTTCTAAATCCCCATCACCGCAAAGACAATACACATTATGATCAATCAAATCAGCTGTGTCAGAATTCACCTGCGCACCGACAAATTTTGAAGCCATTGAAAAACCGACAGCATTTGCAATACCTTGACCAAGAGGTCCTGTAGTTATTTCAATCCCCTTGGTATGCCCATATTCAGGATGCCCTGGAGTTAAAGAATCCAACTGACGAAAGTTTTTTAAATCTTCCACTTCCAAACCATAACCCCAAAGATAGTAAAGAGAGTAAATAAGTCCAGTTGCATGCCCGCCTGAAAACACTAGTCTGTCGCGGTTTAAAAAGTCTGGATTTTTTGGATTATGGTTTAAGTGCTCACTTAAAACCACTGCAATATCTGCAAGTCCCATAGGTGCACCGGGGTGTCCTGAATTTGCCGCTTGAACCATATCTGCTGCTAAAAATCTTATCGAATCTGCCATTTTTTGACGTATTGCATTTGCCATTTTAATTCCTATGTCTGTTTATGTATTTAGTAAGTAGTTCTGAAAGGTTATTTTGTAACTTTTCATCAAAGTTATTCAACTCTTTTTCGAGTTCATCCGCTAAGGTGTTTGCTTCTTTAGTCGTCTCTTCTAAGCCTATCAAAGTGACAAAGCTGTTTTTATCTTCATCATTTCCTGTAAGTTTTCCAGCTTCCTCCGAAGTTTGTGTCACATCAAGTATGTCATCTTGAATCTGAAATAAAAGCCCAAGTTTGATTCCAAAATCATACAACTCTTCACCCAAATCCTCTTCACCGACTATGATTGCACCCATTTTTAAAGAAGCCGCTATAAGTTTTGCAGTTTTATTTGTATGGAGGATTTTCACATCTTCGATGCTTAAGGGTTGGTTTTCAAAGTGACAATCTATTGCCTGACCTAAAACCATTCCATTTAAACCGCCATTAGTCGCTAACTCCCGGATAAGTTTCACTCTTACATTGTCTGAAAACGGTGCATTGCTCAAAACCTCAAATGCATACGTGTTTAAAGCATCTCCAACAAGGATAGCCGTAACCTCATCAAAAAGCACATGCAAAGTCGGATGTCCGCGACGAAGCGGTGAATCGTCCATTGCAGGTAAATCATCATGAATCAACGAGTAGGTGTGCAAGAGTTCTATCGCATATGCCGCATGCATTGCACCCTCTTCTAAAAGAGAATTATACGAAGAGACTATACCAAGTAAAAGTGCAGGACGGAAACGTTTTCCGCCCGCTTGAAGCATCACCTGAAGGGCCTCTTCATAATGAGGATGAATACTTTTAGACACCGGCAGATTATCTATTAAAAATTGTTCGAATTTTTTCATGTGAAATTATATATACTCTCTTGTTAAACCATGATTAAGATATACTTTAAAAAAGTATTTTAGGAGTAAATTATCATGCCCCACAGAAATATTACGAAAAAACAGGCTCTTCATTACCACCAACACCCAAAACCCGGAAAAATATCCATTCAGGCCACAACAGCGATGGAGACACAAAAAGACTTAAGCCTTGCATACACTCCAGGTGTTGCCACGCCATGCCTGGAGATAGAGAAAAATCCAGAAAATGCTTACAAGTACACTTCAAAAGGAAACCTTGTAGCCGTTGTCTCAAACGGAACAGCAGTTCTTGGGCTTGGCAACTTAGGAGCCTTAGCTTCAAAACCTGTTATGGAGGGGAAAAGCATACTTTTTAAAAAGTTTTCCGGACTTGATAGTTTTGATATTGAAGTTGATACAGAGAATGTAGATACATTCTGCAATACAGTTATAGCAATATCTCCGACCTTTGGTGGAATAAACCTTGAAGATATAAAATCTCCTGAGTGTTTTGAGATTGAAAGACGTCTTGTTGAAGAGTTGGATATTCCTGTTATGCATGATGACCAACATGGAACTGCTGTTATCTCAACAGCAGCAATTATCAATGCGTGCAAGATTATAGGTAAAAATATAGAAACAATGAAGGTTGTGGTGGTTGGAGCCGGAGCGGCAGCAATCTCATGCGCAAGACTCTATCGTCAGCTTGGTGTTAAAGTTATATATATGCTGGATTCTAAAGGTGTGGTGCACAACGGAAGAAGTGATTTAAATATTTATAAAAGAGAATTTGCAAATCATATGTATAAAACGCATAAGGAAGCTTTTGAAGGTGCTGATGTAGTGCTTGGCTTATCAAAACCTGGAACTTTCACACTCGATGATTTAAAACTTATGTCAGAGAATCCTATCGTTTTTGCTCTCTCAAATCCAATTCCCGAAGTTTTCCCAGATGATGTGCTCAAGGTGAGACCTGACGCAATCGTAGCAACAGGAAGAAGTGACTTTGACAATCAAGTGAATAATGTTCTAGGATTTCCTTTTATATTCAGAGGTGCAATGGATGTTCGCGCAAGAAAAATAAATACACAGATGAAACTTGCAGCTGCTTATGCTCTTGCAGAACTCGCCACACAAGAAGTCCCCCAATATTTAAATGAGATTTATGGAAAAAAATTAATCTTTGGAAAAGACTATATCATTCCAAAACCCTTTGACAAAAGACTCATAGTTGAAATATCTTCTGCTGTGGCAAAAGCTGCTATAAAAAGTGAATCTTCACCCTTAAAAGACTTTGATATAGAAAAGTACAAGCAAGAGTTGGCTGCACTTATCTAAATTCCACTGAAGTGAAAAGTTTATATTTTAAATAATGATTGTTGCGCCGTGTTCTTAGGCGCACTTGGATTTCTTATTTCAATAAGTTCCACATCTTTACATGAGTAAAGCTCATAGGTTAACTCTAAACTGGAGTTTGGTGAAATAACAATATCATACACATCTTTACGTGTGTCTGTTCTACAATAGACTATATCCTCAGACGTGTTTCTATATACATAACCATGGTATCCGCCTCTATAAAATGAAACCTTGTCAAGTATAGTTTGGTTTGTAAACTCAACACTTGGTGTTGGCACACTTACATTTACAACCGGTGTCGCTTGCTGTGGAAGATTATTGACAATAGTTGTCTCTTTTGTATTACTCACAAGTGCTTGCTCATATATTTTATATAAAAATAAACAAAACACTACAATTGCCGGAATCAAAATAAGTTTGAATGCAACATTCACCTTAATGTTAAGATTATTCATCTTTTTTTCTTCAATCAATATGCGGTTATGGTATTCAAGCAATTCATTGTTTTTTTTCAGCAAAGTGCTTATCATAGTCTCTGTATGTTTTGTTATTTCTTTTTTGTTTTCGTATTCTTCTTCAACTATTTCGATTTCATTTATTTCAATATCACTGTCTTTCATCTATTTCATCCTTGTTTATTCAGTATATAAAATTTTTTTAGACCTAATCTGGCCTTAGTGTCTAAATCATAAGAGATATAATCTAAATACTTGAGTATCTCTTTTGCATCAATCCCTGTCCGTGTAGATGCTTTTTTTAAAATATATTGTGGAATTTTTACTTTTTGACTTAAAAATCTTCCAAGAGTTGGCTGCACTTATCTAAATTCCACTGAAGTGAAAAGTTTATATTTTAAATAATGATTGTTGCGCCGTGTTCTTAGGCGCACTTGGATTTCTTATTTCAATAAGTTCCACATCTTTACATGAGTAAAGCTCATAGGTTAACTCTAAACTGGAGTTTGGTGAAATAACAATATCATACACATCTTTACGTGTGTCTGTTCTACAATAGACTATATCCTCAGACGTGTTTCTATATACATAACCATGGTATCCGCCTCTATAAAATGAAACCTTGTCAAGTATAGTTTGGTTTGTAAACTCAACACTTGGTGTTGGCACACTTACATTTACAACCGGTGTCGCTTGCTGTGGAAGATTATTGACAATAGTTGTCTCTTTTGTATTACTCACAAGTGCTTGCTCATATATTTTATATAAAAATAAACAAAACACTACAATTGCCGGAATCAAAATAAGTTTGAATGCAACATTCACCTTAATGTTAAGATTATTCATCTTTTTTTCTTCAATCAATATGCGGTTATGGTATTCAAGCAATTCATTGTTTTTTTTCAGCAAAGTGCTTATCATAGTCTCTGTATGTTTTGTTATTTCTTTTTTGTTTTCGTATTCTTCTTCAACTATTTCGATTTCATTTATTTCAATATCACTGTCTTTCATCTATTTCATCCTTGTTTATTCAGTATATAAAATTTTTTTAGACCTAATCTGGCCTTAGTGTCTAAATCATAAGAGATATAATCTAAATACTTGAGTATCTCTTTTGCATCAATCCCTGTCCGTGTAGATGCTTTTTTTAAAATATATTGTGGAATTTTTACTTTTTGACTTAAAAATCTTCTTTGTATAGAAGTGAATAGTTTTTGTTTCTTATGATAACAAAGTAATGCAAATACAAAGGGTAAGTTATATTTGTCATTCCATTCTTTTGCTAAATCAATATAATCGCTTGATGACAAAGAGTGTTTTAACGCTTTATCTCCAATAAGCACTTTTCCCTGTATATTTAAAATTTTTGCTAAAACATTAGAGCTTGCTGATTCTTGATCTTTTTCATCAGGCTCACTCGGAACTATGATAACACTCAAAACTTCTTTTTTTGCAATAATCCCAAGCCCGACATTTAGATACTTTTGCGCACTGATACTTGAGATAAAAGCTGCATCAACACGCCTTTTAATAAACTTTTCATTAATGTGCGATGGAACTCCGCGTTTATAGTGCATACTCATACTTTGCTGTGAGCTTTTTGTAAAACGTTTCATAAATACATGAAATGGTAAAAGGTTCAAATATTCAATTTTGCCAAAAACCACACATGCTCCTGAAAGTTTAATGATGAAATTATACACTACTTAACTTATCTTTGATATAATCGCATTAATTAAGCAATGGAGTGAATGCATGATACGGGTGGAATTTTTAGGACCGATACAAAAAGATGCTTTAGAATTAGAGATAAACAACTTAAGTGAATTAGCCACTATTTTACAAGAAACGCCAGAGATGAGAGAATGGTTGGAAAACTCTGCTATAGCGGTGAATGACACCCTTGTTTCCACCCTTGATTTTCCTCTCAAAGACGGTGATAAAGTTTCAATGCTTCCTCCGGTTTGCGGTGGGTGAGGTATGCTTAAAATTTATAATGGCGGCCTAAACGTAGCAGATATTTTAAAAGCATGGTACGAAGAAGAATCCCTCAGCAACTATGGCGCTTTTATCCCTTTTATTGGCACCATTCGGGATGAAGACGGTATAGATGGTCTTAGTTTTGATATTTATGAGCCAATCCTTGAAAAATGGTTCAAAGAGTGGCAAGAAAAAGCAAAAGCAAAAAATGCCATCATAAAAATGGCCCATTCCCGCGGAGATGTCTTACTTCACCAGTCATCTTACATAGCAGCTGTTTTTTCACCAAAAAGAAGAGTGGCCTTAGAATTTATAGATGAGTTTGTAGAAGACTTTAAAGCCTCTGCCCCAATCTGGAAATATGACCTGAAAAACGGACAAAGAATCTACGCACTTGATCGCTCCACAGCCATCAAAGGTAGCGGATTATTGGCTTAGTCAATCACTTTAGTGACCACAGCGGTCTAAGCGGAATTAAGGGACTTTGTTCCTTAATGGGACCAATAAATGAAGGCTTCCTTCATTTTATACAATAAAATTAAGGAATTAGCTTTGAACTTATTATCTTATGAGACAAGCCAAAATATGTTGAATTTACTTGAAGTCAATGCTTCTAAAAATGAGAATGTTCCACTCAGTTCTTCTCTTGGAAGAACCCTGGCTCAAGATATCATAGCAAAATTTAATGACCCTAGATTTCCAACCGCTTCTATGGATGGTTACGCTGTATTGTATTCTGATTTAGATGCAGATAGCATCCTCATTCTCGGGGATAATCCTGCCGGAAACAATGAGACAAGAGTTGTAAGTGCTGGAACATGCATTAAAACATTCACCGGTTCTAAAATGCCCGAGGGTGCAGATACGCTCATCCAAATAGAGAACGTGGATGCGGTTGATGGCAAAATAAAAGTGGAAGAAAAAGTCCCCTTAGGGAATGCTGTGAGACCTATCGGTGAAGGCTATAAAGCTGGAGATATTCTCATCAAAAAAGGAACTAAAATCGGTTTTGCCGAGATTGGTGTAATGGCTGGGCTTAACATCGTTATGGTTAATGTTGCCCTGCGTCCCCGGGTGGCTGTCATAGCAACAGGAAGTGAGATTCTTGACCTTGGTGTGCAAAGCGATAATCCAGCTCAGATCAGAAGCTCCAACAACTACACACTTGCTGCACTTTTTGAACAAGCCGGTGCTGAAGTGATTCAACTTGGAACTGTGGGGGATGATAAAGACTCCATCATGAAAACTTTTGAAAATGCTCTTTGTTCTGCTGATATTTTAGTGAGCACAGGAGGAGTGAGTGTCGGTGATTATGATTTTGTAAAAGATATCGTTCCACGTCTTGGCGGTGAAGTCGCTTTTAAAGGTGTCGGTATTAAACCGGGCCGCCATATTATGGTGGCACAACGTGAAAACAAGTTTATACTCGCCCTTCCAGGATTTGCTTACTCTTCAACTGTCACAGCCATGCTTTATGCACTTCCGCTTATCGCAAAGATGCAAGGACGACAAAAAGCATTTAAAACAGTTGCAGCCAAACTTAGTGAAAACTTTACAAAAAGAAGCCGTTTCACCGAGTTCACAGCTTGCAATATTGTGATTGAAGATGGTCAATACTTTGTAAATTTTAATGGTAAAAAAGTTGGAAGTTCAGCTATATTAACAAATATGCTCAACAACAGCGCCTTAATGATAAGCGGTGAAGAAGATAAAAATCTTGAAGCCGGGACATTTGTAAACGTGATTTTATTGGAAAACTTTTAGTGAAAGCCATATCCATTCATCCAGGCAATCAAAGTCTTGAAGAGATAGATATAAAAATGCAAGCGGACACTGTATACTCTTTTTTTAATTCTATTTTAATTGATGAGCATACAACGCTCAAAGATCACACAATCTATACAGATGCCAATGCCCTATCCCAATCAAAAAAAGCTTTTTTTATAGGCGAACAACTTCTTCTTGGCGATGTTTTGATCACAGGAGTGTCCCAAACCGGAGATACAGATGCAAGCATCCCTTTAAAAACTTTAGAATCTTTAATTTCTTATGAGGTGAGCAGCTTTTATATGGATGTGCTTGAGTTGATTAAAACTACGGACATTAATCTCTATCGTCCATTTCTCACATATAAGGATACAGAAGAAATCACCTTAAACACCGAATGGGTGCTTTATACATTTAATATTGCCGATGAGAGAACAAAAGAATACTTTTTAAATGAGTTAAAAAAAGCTCTAAGCTCAACA
>JACNLH010000116.1:0-12532 GCA_014381585.1 Candidatus Sulfurimonas ponti | reverse complement strand
CTTTTACTATGTAGAGTGCTAAAAAAGGGTCATGTTTAAGAATCTTACCCTTGGGTCTTGTTGTTGAAAAAACGAGTCTTGTATTTTTTGTAATTGGAAGGGAAATTACTTTATCTTGGATAGAGTTTGAATCTTTAACTTTTGCAATGCAGGAATTAAAACCACCTTCACAGGCCTGAAGACTTAAAAAGAAGAGACTAAGAGCTACAATAACTCTTAACATTTATTTTGCCCCAAACGGATTCATACCACCTAGCATATTCATCGCTGAACTTTTTTGATTATCTAAAACCATTTTGTTTGCATCATTGATGGCGCCTATGAGTAAAATCTCCAAAGAAGCTTTGTCTGATAAAAGAGAGTCATCGATATCTAAATCGATCACTTCACCCTTGCCATTGAGACTAAGCTCAATCATTCCACCTCCGGTTTTAACGCTGAAAGTTTTCGATTCTAATTCTTCTTGAAGTTTTGCGGCGTTTTCTTGCATACCTTCAAGCATTTTACTCATATTGTTCATATCAAACATAATCTAAATACTGTCCGCTATAGTTTCAATATCATTTTTTTCATCTAAAATAACAACTTTTGGCTGGTATGTTTCTAAATCTTTTTCATCGTATGTGGCATAAGCAACAATAATCACTTTATCACCTTTGTGAACTTTACGGGCAGCTGCGCCATTTAAACAAATATCACGCTTTCCACGTTCACCTAAAATGATGTACGTGCTGAAACGTTCACCATTATTAATATTTAGAATCTCAACCTTTTGTCCAACCCTCATCTTTGCAGCTTCTAAAAGCTCCTCATCTATAGTGATTGAACCAACATAGTTTAAGTTCGCATCTGTCACTGTAGCACGATGGATTTTGCTGTACAACATATCAATTAACATAAATCTTCCTACCTATATTTCTTATTTACCAAATTGCTTACGCGCTTCAGCCGGAGTTATCGGTGCATCCCAAAACTCATCATCAATTACGTATTCACTCACTACATTTCCACCAATAATGTGTTCTGCAATAATTCTATCGATTTTTTCTTCTGTAAGACCAACATACATTGTATGACCCGGTTCTATCAACATAATCGGACCTTGTGCACATCTGTTCATGCATGAAGTGCGAACTATCGGTGCAGTCATCATAACACCTTCCATCATCAACTTTTTAGCAGCGTACTGAAAAAGCCCTGCACTATCTGGTGTTACACATGATGGTTTTGGCATACCTGGAGGAGCTGATTGCTCACATTTGAAGATGTAAAACGCCGGTTGAGGGATTCCCATAATTATTTTCCTTATGCCTTGAGTTCGTAGTTTAAAGGAGCCATTCTTTTCAAAGAAAACAATGAGCCTGTAAAATTACAATAAACGAACCGAAGGTATGTTTTTTGTTTAATTTTCGCAATTATAGCAAAAAATATAAAGCTATCCTATTTATAAGAGTAAAAGAGTTAATTTTTAAGAAACAATTTATATAAAGTGCTTCATTTGAGAAGATTAAAAACTAAAGGTTTAAGAGTTCCCTTACCACTTCTCTATCATCAAAAGGGAATTTTTCATCATAAATAATTTGATATGTTTCATCGCCTTTTCCTAAGATAACGACAACTTCTTCACCTTCTTGATCATCTAAAGCCATCTGAATTGCTTTTTTTCTATTTAGCTCAACCGTGACATTCGTTGTATCATCAATACCTTCAAGAATATCTGCAACTATCGCATCCGGATCTTCATGTCGTGGATTATCACTTGTGATGTAAGTCTTTTTAGCAAGTGATGCAGCGACCCGTCCCATCATAGGACGTTTACTTTTATCTCTGTCTCCGCCAGCACCGAACACCACTATAAGTTCTTTCTCTTTAAGAGCATTAAGAACCTGTTGCATTCCATCTGGAGTGTGTGCAAAATCCACTATAACATTCGGGCACTCACACACCTGCTCCATTCTGCCGCTTACGCCTGCAAAATTATCTACAACATCAGCTATCTCCTCAAGCTTCTTCCCTGTTAAGAGATGTACAGCAGAAATAGCTGCCATGAGATTGTAAAGATTGAAAAAACCGTGCAAAGAAGCTGTAAAAGGAACTATCTCTTGAAAATGTTGAATAATACCGCTTGAAGCATCATTTAAAGAATATGCCATAAGTCTATACGTTGATGGATTTTCAATAGAATAAGAAAATGCATTTTTCATATTAAATGCTGCTTTTTCTTCATCACGGTTAATCAACTTTTTCCCCTCATCTTGAAAAAAGCTATTCTTCACCGAAATATATTCACCGATGGTTTTATGATAATCTAAATGATCTTGCGTGATATTTGTAAGAATCTTAAGCTCAAAGTTTAAGCCTTCTATTCTTTTTTGCACAATTGCATGAGAGCTTACTTCCATTATGAAAAATTCACACCCGGCTGATACAGCTTGATAGATATGCTTATAGGTGTTTAAGACTGATGGCGTTGTCAGTGTTTTGCCTTCAACAACTTCATCATTCATAAATAGACCGCGAGTCCCCTGCATAGCAACCTTGTAGCCCAAATCAAGTAAAAAAGAATACAATGCGCTTGCTGTTGTTGTTTTACCGTTTGTACCCGTTATGCCGATGATTTTGATTTTATCCGCACCGAAAAGTTTGACAATATCTTCTGCCTTGATAACTGAATGAGCATTGTTGTCTTTTGCATTTTGAAGGTATTTTTGATTTTGCGTGGTGAGCACAAAAGCTGTGTCGCTTGAGCACTCTTGTGAGTTTTCACTCACATATTTAAAGTCTTGATTTGGTAATTGAATTTTCAATGCTGCTTAGCCTTTGCAAGTTTTTTAAGTAATTTTCGAAGTAATATATCTGATGGGTATACACTCAGTGCATTTTCTAGATAAGATAATGCCATATCTGTGTAACCATGATCAATTAAATTCTCTAGAAAATCAATAAAATCCGCTTTTTCTGTGATGATCACTTTTGTAGAAAACATAATGTTTTCAAAAGTGTCTTTAAAGCTTTCACCATCTTCTATAATATTTTTAAAATCTTTATACAGAATTCCATCTTCCAACTCAATTCTTTCTCGCAGCGGTTCTGCAAATATTTCGCCGAGTCTCTCCAGCGTGCCATCCATATTTTGCAAAATATCACCCATAATACTATCAGCAGCTTCTTGATCTTCCTCTCTTAAAATTTCATAGTAGTCAAACAAAGCTTCAGCTCCGCCTTCACCACTCATAGCCATTTCAGAAAGGATAACTCCATTATAAGCTTCTTTAGAATTTGGATAATTTTGTAAAACATAGGCAAACTTCTCCAAGGCATTTTTATAATCTGCCTGAGAAAAACTGTCTTTTGCTTGTGTTAATGTTTTAAATTTACTTATATTGGCCATTTTTAACTCTTTTGTTATAGTTTATCTATATCGTTTTCCATACCGATAGGGACATTCACGACACATAATTCTGGGTGAATGTCCATTCTAAGTTGTCTTTCCACTCCGTATTTAAGAGTGTTCCCACTGCTTCCGCATCCAACGCATGCACCTTTAAGCTGTACATACACGCTCGAGTTTTTCACAGTTATAAAATCAATATCCCCGCCGTCAAGTGCTAAAGAGGGACGAACCTTATCTATAACATTCTTCACAGGGGCCATTAATTCTTCATCACTAAATGGAATCATTTTCTATCCTTTATTTTTGTAAGTATAAAATATGACAATATCGCTTAACAAGTCATAAAAAAATAAACTAACTTTTGATTTTTAATCTAGTAGTGACATTACCTCATTGACGTAAGAAGGTTTTCTCATCCCGACTAAAATGAAGTCTATACTTTCTCTTTGCATCAAAAATCTCAAGGCACACTCTTGTAAACTCAGAGCGCATTCGGCGAAATACTCTTTTAATTTCACTCTTGTCATTTTTGAACATTCATAAGCCACCATCTTTCTATATTCGCTTAAGAACATATCAATAAAGTTATACATTATAGCTCTATTTTCTTCATCAAGAACTTCTAAAGCTTTTTTGATGTGAGGAATTATTTCACTGTAAAGAAAAGTGTCATAATCCCCTAGCCATCCAAACTTATGCTTGTTGTCATCCAGCTGTTCCAATAAATTAAATAAAGGACGAAGCATTTCATTATCGCTCACTTCCATTAGTTCATTAAAATGATTATAGTACTCAAAACTTTCATCATAATCAGCCAATCTATACATCAATCCTTCATGCTGTGCATTCAACGGTCTGTTGGCTAAGACCCGTAAACCATTCTCATGAGACCATGAAGCACATTTGAGTCCATCAAGCTCTAGTATATTTATCGGAAGCTCTATAGTGGTGAAACTGTGCGTTTCATTGCCGATTTCAGCGCACGCGTCTTCTGCCAATGTCAGTAAATCTTCATAAGGGAGAAACTCCTCACTGCTTCTGGGTTTAGAAAAACTGTTTGAACTTATGCCGTAGGATTTGATACGTCTATTTTTCACTTCAAGTTCAAGTGCCATAAATGCATCAAAAAGTCTTTTGTACATCTCATCAAGTCTATCATCTTTATCCACACCTTTATTTATGGCATCAAGAAGATAATACTCTGGATTATGGATAAGATAGCAATCCAAAGTTTGCATTTGCAGTCTGCTCAAAGTATGTGTCAGCTGATCTTCAATAAATGTTTGTGCAATAGAATGAAAGCAACTCGGTGAATACTCCACAACTTCATCAAAAGGAGTCTCAAGATGTCTTTGCATATTGTCATTTTGGATATATCCAAATTTTGAAACCACTTCGATATCTTCTATAATATCATCATCAAACTCTCTAAATGCTAAGGCTATAGCACGTTCAGCCCCGCCATTCATATAGTTTGAGGATGTGTCTATCATAGTGATTCCAGAGTTTATTGCCTCTTTTAAAGCTGCTATGTGTTGTGGATTTTGATCACTGATTCTGTAAGTTCCAAATGCGAAATCACTCATATTATCTCACTTGTATTAAAGTATTTTAGAATTGGGAAATTGTAGTTAGAAAATCAAATAAGCGCGGTAACTGCGCGTGGGCTTTCCGCCGAGGAAAACTCAGCGTTAGCGTAGTTGAAGGAACTTTCTCAAAAAGGGTGTAAACACCAGTTCCTTCTGCGTTATACCAATTCTATAAACGCCATAGTCGTAGCATCACCACGACGAATTCTAGTTCTAGTGATTCTAGTGTATCCACCGGCACGATCAACGTACTTAGGAGCTATATCATTCACTAAAGTTTTTGTTGCTTCTTTACTTTGAAGCGCAGCGAACACTGTTCTGTGAGCGTTAGAATCATTCTTTGTAGCAACTGTGATCAGTTTTTCCACATATGAACGTAATTCTTTTGCCTTCATAACAGTAGTTTCAATTTTACCATGTTCAATTAACGAAATACTAAGGTTTTTAAGTAAAGCAGCACGGTGTGCACTTGTACGACCTAGTTTACGGTATCCATGACGATGTCTCATCTAATATCCTCTTATTAAGCTTGTAAAGCTTCTATTTTCTTTTTT
Source organism: Candidatus Sulfurimonas ponti (assembly GCA_014381585.1). Taxonomy (GTDB): domain Bacteria; phylum Campylobacterota; class Campylobacteria; order Campylobacterales; family Sulfurimonadaceae; genus Sulfurimonas; species Sulfurimonas ponti. Next base: position 6,995 of record JACNLH010000116.1, on the reverse strand, counting down.
AATGCTGTAACAACATCATCTGCTAAATCAGCGCCAACTGCAAAACCAAATTCTTGCACTTTATCAACGATTTCATCATATGATTTCTTACCAAGGTTCTTAACATTTTTTAAGTCATTCGTACTCATCAATGTTATTTCACCGATTAGTTTAATGTTTGAGCGGTCAAGACAGTTAAAACTTCTTGCACTTAAACCTAAGCTATCTATATTTGTAGTCAGTTTCTTTAAATCCGGAGATTCTTCAACTCTCTCAATAGTCACTGGAGCTTTGATGCTGATCTCTGAATTAAACACTGCCAACTGAGCATACATAACTTCTAAAGAATTTCTAAACGCATCCACTGGTGAAATTTGTCCATCAGTTCTAATGTTTAAAACAACTCTTTCAAAGTTGGGATTATCCTCTACAAGAACTTTTTCAATTTTATATGTAGCTGAACGAACAGGAGTGAAGTATGCATCAAGAGCAATATATCCATCTTCTAATTCATCATGGGTGTCTTCACTTGGAACATAACCGATACCTTGAGCTATTTTAATACTGAAATTAAGTACAGAATCTTCATTCAATGTAGTCAATGCAGCGTCAGGTGTCACCACTTCAACTTCATCATTACTTAAATCACTGCCTTTGATAGTGCAAGGACCGGCAAAGCTATAGTTGATCTCTGCTTCAGTCACATTATGATTAAGCTTAAAGCGAATCTCTTTAAGATTTAAAATAAAGTCTGAAATATCTTCAAGCATACCACGCACAGAGTCAAACTCATGCTTAGCGCCCTCTATTTTAATAGCGATTGGAGCATATCCAACCGAACTACTTAGTAAAAAACGGCGAAGCGGGTGAGCCAAAGATATAGCATAACCCGTTTCAAACGGATACGCCATAATATTTGCTTCATTCTCACTAATTTGTTCTACCTCAAACTCTCGTGGAGCAAGTGGAGTAGTTTTGATCTTTTTCATCTAAGGCCTTTTATAAACTATTATTTAGAGTAAAGCTCAACGATTAAACGTTCTTCAACAGGAATAACAACTTCATCACGTTCTGGTAAACGAGTGTAAATACCGAATACTTTCTCAGCATCAATATCAACCCATGGAGCTAAACCAGTTTGATTAGTTAACTCAATAGCGCGAACTATTTGATTGTTTTTCTTGCTAGATTCACGAACTTCAATTTTCTGTCCCGGTTTAACACGGTAAGAAGGAATATCAAGTTTTTTACCATCTACTAAAAGGTGGCCATGAGTAACAAGTTGACGAGCAAAACGACGAGTTGAAGCAAAACCCATACGATAAACAACATTATCAAGTCTGCTTTCAATCAGAGTGATAAGGTTTGTACCTGTATTTCCCTCTTTTCTTTTCGCTTCAACGAATAATGCACGGAATTGTTTCTCAGAAACACCATACATGAATTTCGCTTTTTGCTTTTCATTAAGTTGTAAACCATACTCAGAAACTTTCTTACGACGCTGACCGTGTTGACCAGGACCGTAAGGTCTTTTTTCTAATGCAGATTTACCTGCTAAACGACGCTCACCTTTAAGGTTAAGACTTACACCGAATCTTCTTTCGATTTTTTCTACTGGACCTCTATATCTTGCCATCAGTAATCTCCTTAAACTCTACGACGCTTAGGCGCGCGACAACCGTTGTGTGGTAATGGTGTGACATCTTTCATAAATGTAACACGGATTCCTTCGATTGCACCAACAGCTTTAACTGCAGTTTCACGACCTGAACCAGGACCTTGAACTTTAATACCAAGTTCTTTTATACCATGCACTTGAGCTTTTGCCACTGCATCTTCAACCGCTGCTTGCGCCGCGAATGGAGTTGATTTTTTAGAACCTTTAAATCCTAATGAACCTGCAGAGCTCCAAGCAATCATGTTACCCATCTCATCTGTAATTGTTACAAGTGTATTATTGAAAGATGCCGCTACATGACATATACCGCGTGCAATATTCTTTTTTACTACTTTTTTTCTAACAGCTTTTCTTTTTGCCATCTATTATCCCTTACGCTGCGCCGACAGTCTTACGTTTACCCTTACGGGTACGCGCATTTGTCTTAGTTTTTTGACCACGACATGGAAGACCACGACGGTGACGAAGACCACGATATGAACCTAAATCCATTAGTGCCTTAATATCCATAGCTACTTTTTTACGTAAATCACCTTCAACCATATGGTTGGCACGGATTTCCGCAGTGATTGCAGCAACATCAGCTTCGTTTAATTCGAAAACTCTTTTATTTGGGTCAATACCAGTCGCCGCTAAAATTAAGCGAGAAGCATGTAAACCAATTCCATAGATGTATGTTAAACCATACTCTAATCTTTTCTTTTTAGGTAAATCTACACCAGATATACGAGCCATGGTTATCCTTGTCTCTGTTTATGTTTTTTAACTTTGCAGATCACTCTTACAATGCCTTTTCTTTTAACAACTTTACAGTCGTCACACATCTTCTTTACTGAAGCACGTACTTTCATTGAAAGCCTCTTTATATTAATCTCATAAAATCTGAACAAGTCCAGTTTTTATTCAGTCACTAAAGCTTCACGTTTCACGTGAGAGAACAACCTCTACTTCAAAAACTTTAGTTTTGTTTATTCTTCACTGCTTTTAGGCAGGTAATCTAAAACCTTGCCAATACTTTTATTCATATATCATATATACAGATAGAAATACTCTTTTTGTTTTGTTAAAACAGCAAAGCGGACGTGGATTATACACAAATAAATGTAAAAGATTTATTAATCCATACTATTTAACCTCTTTTTCAGTATTGTTCACTTATTTCATCCCCCTTTTAGTGACAAAATAGTGACCGATTTTCTTATTGGCACTTAACCTCTCTTGATATAAACTACGAAAAACAGTTGAGGATTATATATGCTTGAATATATTTTAAAAAGAGATGGTTCATATAAAAAATTTCAATCATTTAAAATTGAAGACGCAATACAAAATGCTTTTAGGAGTGAGCATACAAGCTACAATAATTCAATATTTTTGAATGTATTAGAAATCTTAAAATCTAAAAGAGTTGCTGCTGTTGAGGATATACAAGATTTTATAGAGCATGAGCTTTATAAGGCCGGATATTTTGATGTTATGCGCTCATTTATGCTCTACCGCCATATGCATAAGATGCAAAGAGACAAGCTGCTTGAAGAAGACACCACCTATATAAACTCAACACAAACCGTGGAAGAATATATCAACGGAAGTGACTGGAGAATTAAAGCCAACTCAAATACAGGTTACTCAAACGCGGGCCTGGTGAATAACACCGCCGGAAAAGTTATAGCAAACCACTGGCTTGATAAAATATATTCTAAAGAGGAAGGATTTGCTCATAGAAACGGTGATTATCATATACATGATTTAGACTGTTTGACTGGTTACTGTGCCGGTTGGAGCCTTAGAATGCTTCTAGATGAAGGCTTTAACGGTGTTAGAGGAAGAATAGAGAGTGACGCACCCAAACATTTTCGTGAAGCCCTTGGTCAAATGGCAAACTTTTTAGGAATTCTTCAAAGTGAATGGGCCGGTGCACAAGCCTTTTCATCCTTTGACACATACTTGGCTCCATACATTTTCAAAGACAATCTTACTTTTAAGGAGGTGAAAAAAAATATAAGAAGTTTCATTTATAATCTTAACGTTCCGGCTCGATGGGGACAGTCGCCTTTTACTAACATTACAATAGATTGGAACATACCAAATGACCTCAAAGATCAAATACCGACTTGTAAACAAAATCATCTTTTTAAAGATATTACAGACTCTCATCTATTTGCTAAAGCAATACAAAGGGGTGCCCTATCCCTGGAGAGTATGACTTATAAACACTTCCAAGAAGAGATGAACATGATAAATAAAGCTTATTATGAAGTAATGACCGAAGGTGACAAAACCGGACAGCCGTTCACTTTTCCCATACCCACTGTAAACATTAGCCAAGATTTCGACTGGTATGGTGAAAACACAGATTTACTTTTTGAAAATACTGCCAAAATCGGTTCTTCGTATTTTCAAAATTTTATAGGAAGTCAATATAAAAAAGATTCTAATGGTGAACTCATTCCCAATGAGAATGCGTATAAGCCTGGAGATGTAAGAAGTATGTGCTGTAGGCTACAACTTGATTTAAGAGAATTACTTAAACGAGGTGGTGGCCTTTTTGGCAGTGCTGAAATGACTGGAAGTATAGGTGTTGTCACCTTGAACATGGCTAGAATTGGATTTTTACATAAAGGAAACACTGAAACATTATTGCTTAGAATCGAGCAACTCATGAATCATGCCTATTCAACTTTAGAGAAAAAAAGAGTCTTAATTCAGGACTTGTACGATAGAGGATTATTTCCTTATACAAAAAGATATCTACCTGGGTTTAAAAATCATTTTTCCACAATCGGTGTGAATGGGATGAATGAGATGATTTTAAACTTTACGGATGGAGCAGATGATATTAGTTCGGCCTCAGGCATAATGTTTGCAACTGAAATTTTAAATCATATGAGAAATAAAATGATTGCCTTTCAAGAAGAAAGCGGAAACTTATATAACCTTGAAGCCACACCTGCTGAGGGGACAACCTATAGATTTGCCAAAGAAGATAAGAAAAGATACGGCGATAAAATCATTCAAGCCGGGATGGGTGACAATATTTACTATACAAACTCTTCACAAATTCCTGTTGACTTAACAGATGATCCATTTGAAGCTCTTAAACTTCAAGATGATCTGCAAACAAAATATACAGGGGGAACAGTGCTGCATCTTTATATGAAAGAACAAATCAGCTCAACTGAGGCTTGCCGTAAGCTGGTGAAAAATGTAATTTCAAACTTCAGACTTCCATATATTACAATCACCCCACTCTTTTCTGTTTGTCCAAAACATGGATATATCGTTGGAGAGCATGAGTATTGTCCAAAATGTGATGATGAACTCATCCATGAACACAAAGAATTAGAAATGCAAGTTTCTTAAAAAAAGCTACATACTTAATATAAAAGGAATCTATTATGAATCAAAATGAAATTTTAAGCACACTGCAAAGCAAAAGACAAAAGTGTATAGTTTACACAAGAGTTATGGGCTACCATAGGCCTGTAGAGAGTTTTAATATAGGAAAAACCGGTGAACATAAGCAACGAAAGCAATTTATACAAAGATAAAATTGTTTATGACATCACAAAGTTCTCCCATTTAGACTATCCAGATCACTTAGCTTGTATTATATGGTTTAGCGGCTGCAATATGCTTTGTGATTTTTGTTATAACAAAGAGATTGTATTTGCAAAAAATGCCGACTATGACTTAAACGATGTTCTCGAGTTTTTAAAACAAAGAGTCGGTTTGTTAGATGGTGTGGTTCTCTCCGGGGGAGAAGCGACAAACTATGACTTAGCGGAACTCTGCAGAGAGATTAAAAAACTCGGTTTTAAAATAAAGTTGGATACAAACGGCACTAACTTTCAAGAACTTCAACTTCTTTGTGACTCTAATTTGATAGATTACATAGCACTTGATTATAAAGCCCCATCTTATAAATACAAACAAATTACAAAATCTTCCAAATATGATGCATTTTCAATGAGTTTACAATATTTAATATCAAGTCATATAGATTTTGAAGTCAGAACAACTTTACATCCTGATTTATTACAAGAAGATGATATAAATCACATTATTAAAGATTTAAAAAACAGAGGCTATAGTCACACCTATTATATACAAGAGTTTCTTTACACCGGCACACACATTGGAGATATTCATATGCCTGTCAATACATTTGACACATCATTGCTAGTGGATGATATAAAGATTGTATATAGATGATTTATTTTACGGTCTCTTTATCTGATATCCGCATCCTTTTAGGTTTACAACTAAATCTTTTGAAGTTTTCGCTCTAAATCTTTTTATAAAAGTTCTAAGTCTTTCATCGCTTACATCTTCATCCGCCCACAAAAGCTTTTTAATAGTGCTATCTTCTGTCATAGTGTTTTTAATTAAGAGTTCTGCAAATTTACTTTCATTTTTTGAAAGGGAGACATATCTGCTGTTTTTATACAGACTCCCGGTGCTCAAATTAAATGAAAACCCATCATCCAACATAATAACTTTATTCTCAAACTTCTCTTGAATCGAGCCAATATACTCCAAAAGTTCATCAGGATCGAATGGTTTTATAAAGTACTTCACCACTCCAATATCTATGGCGGTTAAAAATTTATCTGATTCACTAAAGGCGCTTAAAATTATAATTGGAACATCTTTACTGATAACTCTGATCTCTTTAGCCATCTCAAGGCCGGTCGTATCAGGCATCATAATATCTGTTATCACAATATCCGGCTTCATCCTTACAAACTCTTCTAATCCCTCTGCACCATTACTTTTGACTCTGAAACTGTGAAAACAATCGCCTATCGCATTTTTTAAGAGTGATGACAAGTTCTGTTCATCTTCGACAAGTAAGACATTTAAAGTTCTTAAAATTTTACTGCGCATGGTTTTTTTCTAATGGAATTTTTATACGAAAAGTTGTTGTGCCCTTTTTAGAGTTCACATCTAAAGAACCGCTTAAGCCCTGCTCGCAAATCATCTTTGACATAAAAAGACCAAGCCCGGTTCCTTGACTTGTATGTTTGGTGGTGAAGTACGGTTCAAAAATTTTATATATGCTTTTTTCTTTTATCCCGCCTGCATTGTCTTTCACCTCAATAATTGCCGCATCAAAATCCACTCTGATTTTAATACTTATCTCCCTGATTAAGACGCTGTTTAAAACAAAGGCATCTATTGAATTCTTAAGCAGGTTGATAATCACTTGTGTCAGCTCATTGCTAACACCGAGAACCTCAACATCTTCAAACTCTCTAATAACAAGCACCATCTCTTGTTTAAGAAGCTGTTCTAAAATCTGCAATGCCTCATCCACACTCTCTTTGATGTTAAA
>JACNLH010000131.1 GCA_014381585.1 Candidatus Sulfurimonas ponti | reverse complement strand
GTATGATAAAAGTTTTGGTTTTTCTTCTTCAGTTATCTTTTCAATAGACTGTTTTAATCCAAGTAGTTTTGACTGCAAATCACTAATGATTTTATTATTTTGATCTAGTCTGCTTTGAACCATTGAAGCTCCAAGAAGCACACTGTAATATTCTTCAGAGTTGATAGTTTTTTTATTCAGCACTTTAGTATCAAATTTTTCTATTTGAATTTTTTGCTGTTGTGCTTCTTGAAGCTTAGCTAAGTTAAGTATTTCAGCTTGAATAATCTCTTTACTGCGAAGTGCTTTAGTGGAGGCTGTTTCAATCTCTTTTTTAATATCTTCATAGTATTGCTGTTGATTGCTATTCTCAAATAGCTTAACATCTATCTCTGCTGCAAAAAGAATTATAGAAGATAATAATAGTGCAAATAATAATTTCATTTTAATTCCTAAAGTTTTTCTGAATTTTACCTAAAAAATTGATAATGCAGCTGATGGCTTTTTATTATCTCAATCAGTAATTGTGCAATTTATCCCATCATCATATTTCGTTTCATTAAAAGAAATCTTCAGAATATCCTGCAATAATTACATATTAAATAAAAAGAGAAATAATGCATACATATCAAATTTCAGAGTCAGTGTTAGATGGTTATAAAAATGAGAAACTCGGTGAAGAAAGAATTAACTTTCTAATAGCACAAGCCAATGAACAGCTTGATGAAATATCTCAGAATAAAGAGATATATGATGGTTTTTTAAACAGGGTTAATGCACCTAAAAAGCTAGACAACATTATTCTTTGGATACTTCTTATGTCAAATGAGAGAATATGTGATGAATATATAGATGAATTCAACAAAGATTTCAGGGATATAATCCCAGTCAGTGATTTAGCTGATTTATTACTTTATGCTGTTCACTTAAAAAAAGTTAAAAACATTGCATTGGATGGATTTGAGTATTTATTAGAATATGAAGGAGAGGGGATAGAAGAGGTGGATCAATTTAGTTTTACAAATGCCTTACTCTATATTCAAAAATCAAAAGAAGTGGAAATGGAGTTTTAGTCAACTCATCTCTTTTGTAAGGCAGAGATGAATTTGTTTTTGGACTATGACGAGCAGCTAATGTGAGATATGCCGGCAATTTCAAAGAATTCAGAGGGCTTTTCTCTGTAGTATTTCTCTTCAATCTCAAAAGAGTGCTCAGCATATGGGTCTGTCATAACTTCTTGCAACTCTTTTATAAGTGTATAATCCCCTTTTTGAGCCTCTTTATATGCAGGAACAAGGAACCATTCTCTCAGTGTGTATTTCGGGTTGACCAGTTTCATCTGTTGAGAAAGTTTTTCGCGCGATTCTGGGGCAGTGATATTAAGGAGTGACTTCCATTTTTCTAACCACTCAGACCATTTTTCTAAAATCTTCTTATCATATATAGAATCACCGTAAAAGCTCTTAGCAAGTGCAGAAATATCATCAGGCACACTTGAAAGCTCACGAAAAAAGATAGTGTAATCGACAGAGGTTTCTATCATTAGTATTACAAGTTCATTAAACAGTGTTGCATCAAAGGTTTGCAGACCTAGTTTAGAAGTCCACATCTGCATCATTTTTGCTTGCATTAGCTTAGAGAAGCCGTTTTTTATATCTTCAAGTTGTAATAGCTCGTTCTCATGTGACTCAAGTAAGGGTTGCAGCGCCTTACAGAACATAGAAAAGTTACGTTCTGCAGCTTGAGGTTGATTCAAAAATGAGAAGTGAACTCCGCCACCTGTCCACGGCTGGTATTTAGGATCAAACACATCTATAAATCCAAATGGACCATAGTCGAGGGTGAAGCCGCCTGCTGCACAGTTGTCGCCATTGAAGTTTCCTTGGCAGTAGCCGACACGTATCCAGTTTGCCACAAGCGATGTAAGACGATTGCGAAACTCACGCGCCAGTAAGAGCAATGTATCTTGCAAAGATACATTTGCATCAATCAGATCGCTATATTCACGATCTATTAAGTGCAAGACAAGCATCTCAAGTTCTTCCATCGCTTTTGGGTGCTCATTTTTACGTGCACGGCGAGCAAAAAGTTCAAGCTGACCCACCCGGATAAAAGAAGGAGCAACCCTTGTTGTGATAGCAACATCTTCTTCTATCATAACTTCTGGGTCTCTGGAATATGAACCATTCATAAACCATGGCCGTCTGACTTTTTCTGTTTTTGATGTGTATAAACTCAAAGAGCGTGATGAAGGAATTCCAAGGGCATGCATATGTTCTTGTGCCAAAAACTCTCGAATACTTGAACGTAACACCGCGCGACCATCAGCTCCACGGCAATACGGTGTTCTGCCGCCGCCTTTAAGCTGCATCTCCCAGCGTTTCCCATTCACCACAGCTTCAAGGATAGATATAGCGCGGCCATCACCGTATCCATTTCCTGTTTTAAAAGGACACTGCTCGTAGTACTCTGTACCATAGATAGAAAGTGCATATCCTGTTGCCCAACCGGTACGACGTAATGGCTCGCTTAACTGCGAGGAATCACCAGAAAACATTTTAATAAAGTCTTCTGATATTGCCAAATCATCAGAAATGCCAAGTTCTTTAAAGAAGTTCTTGCTATGTGTGACGTAAACGGGATCTTCTATTGGAGTGGGGTTCACTGGAACGAAATGTCCGCTAAACACTTCTCTGGGAAAGTGGTCTATACCGTTTGTTTTAGCGTCGGGATCAGAGTTGAGTGTGTCCATGAGGGAGTAGTCTGCTAAGTGTGCTATATCATTAAGTGTATTTATAGTCTTTGAAGTGTGTTTAGTCTCTTGCATATATCTTCCTTATTTTTAAACATAATATCTTATATCTCAACTAGCTTTATAATAAATAAATTGCTTAAATTATATAGTTATTTTTAGATTCTGATATTTGGTGAAATTCCAGTTTAGTTTATAATAAAGCACTCCATATTCAGCTAATTATAAATAGTGTTTGATTTGAGTACAATATGAAAAATATAAGTGAATATAAGCTTTAAGTTTTAAGTATTTGATACCGTTATTGGCGATGGTTTATTTTCTAGGGCTCTAAAGTGCTTTATATAAAGGGTGTTAGCGTGAAGATAAGGGTCTATTATGAAGATACAGATACTGGAGGAGTGGTTTATCATTCAAACTATTTAAACTTTTGTGAGAGAGCCAGAAGCGATTGTTTTTTTCAGATTGGAATGACTCCTGAACTTGAAGGTGGTCATTTTGTTGCAAGGAAACTCAGTGCTGATTATTTTTCTGTCGCAAAGCTTGGAGATGAGCTTGAGATTAAAACGGAGTTGGTGAAAATGAAAGCAGCTTCCTTTATATTGAAGCAAATGATTTTCAAAGAAGAACAGAAAATTTTTGAGTTAGAAATCACCCTGGCGTATATAACTTTTGAGGGAAAAGCTCAAAAGTTAGACTCTAAGACAAAAGATTTAGTACTCAGTCTCTTCTAGTTTAGGTAAAGGCGTATATTTTATAAATCTTGATATAGAAGGTTTTAGCATCTCAATAGGGTATAGCACTTGATTTTCTTGGAGTGCAAGGTTATATTCTCTATCTTCATTTGTAATAAGATGAAAAAAGTAATCCACTGCAATTGTCGTTGCATAATTAATCCAATCATACTCAATGTCATTGCTAAGGATGGCATTGGTCTCAATAAATACATTTTTATGCTCTGTGATAGAGTTTGCGATAAGCATTTTTTGTCTGTCAATATATTGTGTCATAGACAAGATAAGAGGGTCATAGTTGATTTGGGTGGATAAAATATTTGTGGCATTTGTATCAAAAAGAGTGAGTTGTGACATAACCATACTGGTTTTAACAATAGGTGTGTTTATAATACAAGTGGATCCGTTAATATCTTGATTATCTTTTAAATAATGCTCAAGGTTGGTGGTTTTTCTTGAGATAGAATATTTAATCGCTTCTCTATCTTCTAATCTTATTTTTGTTGCATTTATGTCTTGGTTGGGCTGATAACAAAATGTATCTTCTTCATACGAAGCGAGTTTTTGTCCAATAGAGGACTCATCATAAAAAATCACCAGAGGTGAAACAGCTTCTTTAAGCAGTAAATCACTTTGTGCTCTATAGTCTATGCCACCAAAATAAAGATATGGTGAAGTGGATGTTGAGTCTTTTTTGTTGATAGTGGGAAGAAAGATGTTTATTTGAGGGTCTAATGTGCTTAAAATATCAGAACCTTCTGTGGTTAGAGGGGCAATTATATAGTTAAAACCATCATCTATAATATTTGTAAGTGCAGCTTGAATATCTTCTTGATTTTCATTTTCTATTTTATAGCTTTTAAGCTCAAAAGGTTGATTCTTCGCTATAAGATACGCAAAGCTTGCATTTGTTGTTGATGATGCGTATTTACCGATTCTTTTATACGGTAGGAGCAGGGCAATTCTTAGTTTAGTGTTGATAATAGTTGAACCGATATTGAGTATGCCGACATTCATATTTCTTATTTCATTGAGGTGTGGATTTTCCAGCTTTGTGTTTGCATGTGCAAGAAAAGAAAAAATCATATCTTTGTCAACATACTCTTGCAGACATGCTTCATCACATGGGTATGGATCGAGATTGAGCACGTAGGTTTTAGGAACAGGAATATTTGATATAAGAAAACTTTGTGCAAAAATTGCAACAGGAAGAAGAAAGGTGACTAGTATTTTTTTCATAAACAGCTCTTTATAGTTTTTAAATCATTAAATGTTATTTTTTTCAGTTCAGGATTCCGTAAAAGAAAACCTGGATGGTATATCGGGATAAGTTTGTAGTTTTTGAAGTTTATCACATGTCCCCGCACGTCTTGAAAGTTCTCACTTTCATCGCTTACTTTATAGTATGCATCATCTCCAAGAGTTACAATCACCTTAGGTTTAACAAATTCTATTTGTGCAAACAAATACGGCTTGCAGGAGTTGAATTCAGAAGGGGATGGACTGTTTGAATGAAGAGTTTTACATTTAACTGCATGAGTGAAGTAAACATCATTTATACTAAGATTTAAGACATTCTCTATCATTTTTTTTAAACTTTCACCAGATCTTCCGCTGTAGTAACTGTTTTGAGTGTCTTCAGTTGAAGATACGGTGAAATCTATAATCATAAGCTCTGCATTAGGATCACCATAACCACTCATACTCTGACATCTTGATTTGCTTAAATCACAAAGGTGACAGCTGGATATATTCTGTACTAATTGTTCTAAGTTATTTGGTTTATCATTTGATTTTGTCTCATTAATCGAAAATGGATCACTATACTCAAAACCAAGCGCTTTTTGGCGATAAAGGTTCTGAAGTAAAACAAGATTTTGGTAAGACTTCAAATAGATTTCCTCAAAAATAATGATGAGAGTATATTTAAAATCTGGTTGATTTAGGCTTAAAGTTTTGCAACTTATTTGTAATAGAGTGAGAGAAATAATAGCTATACAATCATATTTAATTTATATTTTGGAAATTATAAAATTCATGGATATTTTTCTTATGATTATTGAAATATTTGACGATATAATGAGTGGCCTTTAAATATATTTAGTTTTTTTTATATCTATGATTAAATGAGGCTGTAAATAAGTTTTTATAAAAGCTTTTAGATTAAAAAATGTGATACAATGCAATCACATGATATATTTGGGATACAAATGAAAAAAGATGATGATATTTTAGAGATTACCAGTTTTGTTTTAAGCTCTTCTACTGAAGTACCGGAAACTTTGGAGAAAATTGAAGCTTTAAATAAAAAAAATTTGTTAATACATATAGTTTCTTTTTTACATAACACTGTCCTAGTTCAAAATTTAAAAAAAAGTTTGTTAAAATCAGTTCCTCAAGCTCAAATAGTTTTGTTGAATCACGAGGATAAGTCAAAAACTATTCTGACTATTTTCAGTTTGGATAAAGAGACAAATGATTCTGACATAGCTCATGAAGTGCTGAGTGCTTTACATTTAGAAAACAAGAGTAAGAAGATAAGTCTTGAAGAGTATAGAATTAAACTTTTCAATCGCTATTTCACCGACCATTTAACAAATCTTCCAAATATTTTTCAATTAAGAAAAGATTTACAAGAAAATGAAGATTTTGGCTTGATACTTATCAATATAGATAACTTTCACACTATAAATAATTTTTACGGTTTCCTTGTGGGGGATTATGTCCTCGAAGAGGTTGGAAGGATTCTTAAAAACTTTCTACCCTCACATGAGATATATAGGACATCAGGAAACGAGTTTGCATTTGTATTGGACAAAAACTTAGGGTTTTATGATTTAAAAAAGTATTTGATAGAACTTTATAACAGTATTAATCATATTTTAGTTCAATATCAGGATATAAAAATATATATAGATATCACACTCGCTTCTTCAGCAAACAGAGATAGCAATCAAGTGTTCTCTAAAGTCTCTATGGCCCTCAAACATGCTAAAAATATGCGCCTTCCATTTTGGATTTATGAAGATAGAATGAAGTTTGAAAATGATTATGAACGAAATTTAGAGCTTTCAGGAACTGTAAGAAGTGCGGTGGAAGATTCTAGAATAATCCCTTATTATCAGGCAATCATAGACAACGAATCTTCTAAAACAAAAAAATATGAATGTCTTGCAAGGCTGATAGATAAAAACCAAAAGATACTTTCTCCGGTGCTTTTTATACCTGTGGCAAAGAAAATAAAAGTTTATTCTCAGGTGACAAAATTGATAATAGAAAAATCATTTTCTACATTTGAGAATAATAATTTAGAGTTTTCTATAAACTTATCTATAGAA